>JANNDD010000486.1:0-9507 GCA_031387365.1 Armatimonas sp.
CCCAGCGTCAGCATCGCAAGCTTGACCGGCCGATCTCCGCCCAGCATTAGGGTGAAGACCACCGAGAAGCCCACCAGTGAGAGGAACCGCCCACGCGAGACCACGAGCGCCAGAGGCCGAAAAACCGGAATCACCGTCAGATACGCCAGGCTTGTGGAGATCACAGTGGAGAGCGCCAGGGCCTGCATAAAGAGCCCCAGACTGACAATCAGCTCCTGCCCGATTCCCCCGCGCCAGAGCTCGCCCAGCGCGGTGAACACTTCCATCGGGCGTGGCAAGACTTTAAACGGCGATGCCAGCCAGATAATTAAGAATAGTGCCGCCTCCCCAAGAAGAATCAAACGAAACGTCGCTGGGGAGATGACTTTATTGGGAGTGAAAATTCCCATGTTTTTTCTTTCTCCCCCGCTGAACGGGGGGGAGGGGATACCTAGTTTGCTCTCAGTACAATCTCAACACGGCGGTTTTGTGAGCGCCCGGTATCCGTGGAATTGGGAACCAAGGGTTGTGTCTGGCCGTGGGAGAATACCCCAATACGCCCTTTGAAGTTCACCGGCGCTTGCTTCTCCAACCAGCTCTTCACGGCAAATGCGCGCGACTCCGAGAGCTGCATGTTTTTTGCCGGATCACCCACATTGTCGGTGTGTCCGTGAATCTCTACTACCATATTTGAGGCGACGAGTAAGTTGCGCTTGAGCTTCTCCAGATCCTGGACGGCACGAGGATCGAACTCCGCACGCCCCGTCATGAATGGGATATTCCACTTGCTCTTGGAGCCTTCGTCTTTCGGTTGTTGTCCGGGCTGTGTCGGCTTAATCTTGGCGACAAGAGTGGTATCGCCCGCCTTAACCGCCCCTGAACCCGCCTTCGCAAGGACGGCTTTCAGATAGGACAGATCCTGAACCTGATCGGCGGCGGGATAGCTACTGACCACTTCGGGGTACTGCTTGACGACGAGATCCCCAAAGACTTTGTAGACCGCCGAGTAGAGGTTCGCGGAGCCTTGGGCCAGTCCGAAGGTGAAGGCCGCATCGGAGAGATTGTTGGCACGCGAGCCGCCCAGCTCGACACTTAGGCCAGTCTTGTCTTTCTCCGTGACACCTTTGTAGTACTTCTTCCAGTAGGCAGCATCGCTCTCTTTATAGACCACGGCGCTGATCTCCGCTGCCTGCCCGAGCGCTTGATCACTTTTCTGAACCGCCTCCCCGCCCGCGAGCGCGGCTTTGAGCAAGCCTTCCACAATCGGGCGGTTCGCCTTGCACCACTTGTCCACTCCGATCACCACGCAGGGCATCTGGCTGGCATACTCCTTGGTGGAGACTATCGAGACTAGGCCGCCACGCTTCTGCGCCACATTGACGTCGCCCGGAGTCCAGGTCACGACGCCGTCCACCTTGATCTTCATGGTCTGCCCGGTCTTCTTGCCGTTGCGCACCACGGCGCGCTCCTCGGTGTAGCCAGTAATGTATTTTTCGCCCGCGTCTAAGTAGTCGCTCGTGTTGATCCAGTTGATCGCATCGGGGTCGTAGGTTTTCTCGTCGGGATTGGTCTTGAGGTCGTTGTCGCCGATCCACTTCTGCGCGATATTCCAGTCACCGTCGCGCAAGACGCCCGCGATCACGCCGCCGCGCGCCATCTGCGGGTCTTTCTTCCAGTCGGCAGGCCCCATGAACTTGTCCTCGCCGCGTGAGAAACCAATTGCGCCAACAACTTTAGGGCGGTACTCCGGCCCGATCTTGGCGAGGGCATCGTCTACGCCTTTTAAGAACGCCGCGCTTCCATCGCCCATCACGGTCACAAAGTGCGCCCCCACACTGGGGTTTTTCTCGCCCTGCGAGAGCTTCGTGGCGAAGCTAACCAGCGCCTCCGTGAGCTTGTCGTTCATGTCCTGGCGTGCAAATTTTAGATTGACCCCGTTTGCACACATCAGGCTTCCCTGCGTGGCTTGCGGCCCCCCGTTGGCAAAGTGCAGACCCATGTGCGCGTTCCAGGCGTAGCCCAGAAGCCGCACCTCGGGGAGGTCTTTACAGCCTGCTTCTTTCCCGGGCATGACGACATTGAAATCCCCGACCCCGGTGCTAGGAGCTGGGGTGCTGCCGTCGGGTAAGACAATCTTGTCACCCTGCACCGAGACTTTATCGGGGGCTTTGGGAATCAATTTGCTGCCAAAAAGCCGGTAGCCACCGACGGCACCGCCGATGACAAGAGCTAAGATAACCGCTTTTCCTGCGGGAGTTAATTGTGCCATTTTTCGTTTCCTTTATTTTCTACAACGGAATCAGACCCCGGGTGCTGCGGATGGTTGCACGCTGGTTGCGTATTTTGAGGGGCCGGTGTCCAGGCTGAAAAACTCTAAAATATCGTCTATTTTATCGGCCTCCGCCTCACACTGCGCCTGTGCAGTGGTGAGCTGCTGCTGCGTACTGGCGATAATACCCTGTTGCTCCGTAATCCGTGCTTGCAGAGCCTCTATCTCCGCTTGGGAGTAGCTCATGCGCTCCGTGGTCACTTTTTGCAGGTCCTCGACGTAGGATGCGAGGGCGGCGAGCTTGCGGGAGGCATCGGCGACAATGGTCTCTGCGCTGGCTCCCATGGTCGCGCCCATTGTGGTGAGGGTGGCGGCGACCATCTGGCGCTGCATGTCCAGCGAGAGCCCATTGGGGAGCTTGGAGAGAAGCTCGCGGGTCTGTTCCGCGCCAAAAATGACCGTGGGCAGCTTGGCTCCGGCATAGATCGCCTGTACATCCACGTTACCATTGGGCAAGAGCGCCCCGGATGTTTCTTCGGCGGAGACTTTAATCTCGTCTAAGTTGGGGCCGTCGCTCTGGCGCACGAGCTGCTCGATGGTTTGGGGCGTTTGCGGCGTCGGTGAGCCTGTCCCGATCGCCTTGGATTTTTTCTCAATCTCCGCCAGCTTGCGATCCAGCTCCGTCATCTCCGCACTGGGAGCATTTACCTGCGGCGTGGGCTGCGAGAAATTGAGCGGGCGCGGCGTTTCGGGATCTGGCTCATCCATCGTGACGAAAAGCCCAACGGCTTTACGAAATTTATCAGCAATTGGCATAGATTAGTTCTACCTCGTTACCATTATAAATCAAAGCGACGCGACATATCGTCGTAGACCGCAATCTCATCTAAAAGATTGGTCATTGCATCGGTTTGCGTGACCACCCCCTCAATGTCTGCGAGAACTTGCTCGGGGGGACGGGCACGGATCTGGTCATTGATAAGCCCGAAAGAGTCCTCCAGAAGCTGCATCTGGTGACCTAAATTGGTCAGGATTCGCCCGATTCGCCCCACATATTCATGCCGCTGGGTCAGCACTTCCCTGCGCTTGTCCAGAACGGCCTGCGTGTTGCTATCTTCCTCGTGCTTGCCTTCAAGCTGGGCGATCTCATCGTCGAAGCGCTCCTGAATGGTGGTGACCATCCGTCGTGAACGGTCTTCGTTGGGAATCGGCGGTCCCTCTTTATCGCGCCGTTTGCCCTTGAGGCCCACAACCACTTCAGCGTAGACATTTTCGAGGTACTGCGCAAACTCCACTTCACGTCGCGCAAAGAGCAGAAACTTCTCCAGCAAGTAGTCTAGCTTGCGGCAGACCTCCCGCATCCAGTTCTCTTTGGAGAGGGCGTGGCCATCGAGCTGCGTGCGGATGTCCTCCAGGCGTGTGAAGCGCTCTTGAACATTCTCTGAGATCACAAGGAAAACTTGTTCCCGAAGCTTCATGCGCCGCGCAGTCACTTCGGCATCGAAGCGCTGCGACAGACGATTCTGGTACCATCGGGAGTCCGGAACGAAGAGCAAGTATCCCACTTCTGCAACGATTCCTATCAGAAGAGGGAGAGGATTGAGAAATGCTAGTGAGAGCCCTGCTGCACCCGCCAGTCCGACGACGTTGAAGTTTTCCTTAAATGCATCGGCCAAGCGATTCTTACGTGCCATTGGCCTCTATTTTAACACGAAAAACCTTCGCCCCCATGAACGGGGGCGAACTTCTAAAAGAGCTGCTGGACTTTGCCGGTCGAGTCGCCCAGTGTCTCGCCAGGAACCCCGAAGCGATCCAGCATGGTGATGAGTAGGTTGGTCATTGGCGTGCCGTTCTTGTACTTGATGTGCCGCCCGCCTGCAATCGTCCCACCGCCGCCGCCCGCTAGCAAGAGCGGCAGATCATCGTGGTTGTGCCGGTCACCGTCGCTGATTCCACCGCCGTAGACGAGCATGGTGTTATCCAAGAGGGTGCGGGCCCCCTCTTTGATACTCTGCATCTTCGCTAAGATATAGGAGAGCTGCTCCACGTGGAAGCGATTGATTTTCTTGAGATTCTCTAGTTTTTCAGGGCTACGGCCATGGTGCGATATCTCGTGGTGCCCATCGTTGATACCGACTTGCTTGTAGGCCCGGTTAGATCCCTCGTTGGCGAACATAAACGTCGAGATGCGTGTGATGTCGGCTTGAAACGCCAGCACCATCATGTCACCCAGAAGCTTCACGTGATCGGGGTAGTCAGGAAGGCCTCCTGACATGCGTGCCTTGAGCGATTCTCCACTGACGCCCGTTTCTTTACCCGCTTTTTCTAAGAACGCCATGCGCCGCTCGATCTCGCGAATGCCCGTGAAGTACTCCTCCATCTTGTGGCGGTCATGAGCCCCGAGACGTCCCTGGAGCGACTTGGCATCTTCGAGTACAAAGTCCAGGATACTCCTGTCGTTTTGCTTGCGCTGTGCCCGTGCCTCGGCACTCTCGCTGGCATCCTCGCCGCCGAAGAGCCGCTCAAACACGAGACGCGGCTCGGTCTCTTTGGACATCGGAGAGTTCTCAGTACGCCAGGAGATGGTATTGGAGTAGGCACAGGAGTAGCCGCTGTCGCAGTCACCCGCTAGGCCACCGCGCTCGCAGCCAATTTCCAGGCTGGGAAAGCGTGTGAACTGGCCTTTTTTAGCCGCCGCGAGCTGATCCGCCGAGAGGCCCACTTTAATGTCCGCGCCGCTGGTCTTCTTGGGCTTGCAGCCAGTCAGCCAGGCCGCAGCCGAGCGCGCATGATCGCCGCCGCCATCGCCGTGGGCGAAAGCCCAGTTCTGCGTGAGACCGGTCAGGACATTGAAATGATCCTTCATGCCCGCTAAAGGCTCCAGTGTGTGCGGCAGTGCGCCCAGTGCGCCCTCGCCCTCAGGAGTCCAGTGTGCCATGTTGATGCCGTTGGGCACGAACAGAAACGCCATACGCAGCGGCGCTTCGCCCGCACTTTTCCCCGTCTGGGCAAATGCGATTGCTTCGAGCCAGGGCAGTGCCAGTGCCACTCCTGCTCCTCGAAGGAGTGTCCGTCGCGTCATATTTGCATCGTTCATTGTTAGTTCCAATTATACCCTTAAGTTTACATCCCCTTCGCTTGCCGGAGGGGGTCGCCGTCTTAGCGGCGGGGGGAGGTTGATTCATCGCCGCGTCGCTCACGAAACGGCTGGCTGGTAATCACTGCTTCCACGATTGCGGAGAACTTGTAGCCCTTGGCTGCCACGGTCTTGGCCATGGCCTCCAGATTACATTTATCGGCACGCTCGACCCCGCGCCCGAGGGCGTAGGTGAGCAGTCGCTCGGTCATGGTCTTGGTGAACAGGCTCTTCTTACTGAGCAGCACTTTTTTGAGCTCTTTGGGGCCGTCGAACTTACTGCCATCGGGAAGGACTCCCGACACATCAATGGGCTTCCCGCCATCATCCAGGCGCCATTTCCCAATGGCATCGTAGTTCTCCAGCGCTAGCCCGATAGCATCCATTTGGGTGTGGCAGTTGGCACAGGCCGGGTTGGTGCGGTGGATCTCCAGGCGCTTGCGGAGTGTCTCTGCCTGCGTCGCACCTTTTTGCGCCTCCAGCTCGGGGACATTGGGTGGGGGGGGAGGCGGTGGCGTCCCCAGAAGGTTCTCCAGTACCCACTTGCCACGCTTGACCGGTGAGGTGCGCCCCGGGTTGCTGGTGAGGGTGAGCACTGCTGCCATGGAGAGAATTCCGCCCCGTTGGCCCGGTAGCACAGGAACCCGCTGAAACTCTGCGCCTTTCACGCTGGTGTTGCCGTAGTGCTTGGCCAAAGTTTCATTGAGATAGGAATAGTCTGAGTCTAGGAACTCCAGAATGCTGCGATCTTCCTGGACAATGCCCGTGAAGAAGAGATCAGGCTCCGTGCGCATGGCCTGGCGTAGCTGCTCGTTAAAAGCCGGGAAACGTGCCGTGTCGGGCTGCACCACGCTCACTTTTCGCAACTGGAGCCACTGGCCGGCAAAGTTATCGGCCAGCGCCCGCGAGCGCGGGTCTTTGAGCATACGCTTGGCCTGCGCCAGTAAAACCCCGGGAGCTTGGAGCTTCTTTTGATCGGCAAGCGCTAAAAGCTCATCATCGGGCAGTGACGACCATAAAAAATACGAGAGGCGCGTTGCCAATTCATGGTCGTTAAGCTGCCGTCGGAAACTCGGATCATCGGGTTTGGTATCGGGCTCCGGGCGGAAGAGGAAGCTCGGCGAGACTAAAATCCCTTGGAGGGCGAACTGAATGCCTTTTTCAAATGACTGCTTCTGGTTTTTCGCCATGCGCGAGAGTCCGACCAGACGCTTTACCTCATCGCTGGTGATAGGCCGACGGAAGGCACGATGGGCAATGGGAGCCAGAACGGCCTTAGCCGCGCGATCCCACTCGGCATCGGTGCTGTCATCGGGCGTCTCGATAACCAGTTTACGGTGCGAAAAAGGCAGCTCCCGCTTGATCGTCCGTTTCTGAACGTCCTCAGGGATCTGAATCTCTATGGATTCCACGGTGAGGTTTCGGTCGCGGCGCTCCGGGGGGAGCTTTTCATCGTAGAAGTCATTGAGGAACTCCGCGCCGATTTTCTGCTTGCCCGGTTGCTCAATGGCGACTAATGCCTTGTAGGGCTGTAGGTTGTTCGGTCCTGTGGTCACGGACACTTCCTTGGCGGAAGTCCCTCCAACTTTGATTCTCATCTTGGCGGGCTCGGGGCCGCGCTTTTTATTGGGAAAGTCAATATCAGGGCCCGCCGGGCTGGCTCCCGCCCGCACAACAATGGTGTATTCGCCGGGAGCAGGGAAGTCGAACTCGAAGCTGGCCTCACCGTTACTGGAGAGCAAGTAGCCCTCGCCCATCACGCTGCCGGGGCCTTTGAGCTGTCCCGCTAGAACTTTCACGGAGCTGGGCTTGTCCTCCGGGGCGATAATTGCGGCGCGGCTCGCCTTTGCAGCAGCGCTCAGATACTTCTCCATGAGCAGCGGCGAGAGTGAGAGCACATCGCCGATATTGTCGAAGCCGTAGCCCACATCGTCGTTGGGGAAGGCATCGGCAAGATGCAGATCCACGCCCAAGAGATCACGCAGCGTGTTGTTGTACTCCGCGCGGTTTAATCGCCGCATGGTGACGCGGCCTGGGTCGTTGATCTGGCAGTCGGCCTGGGAAAATAGGCTCTCCAGTGTCTGCCCGAGCTTCTTGCGCTCTGCATCGCTGGGTTGAGGAACTCCTGAGGGCGGCATGCGTTTTTCGAGCACTGCCGCCTCGACTCGCTCCCAGGAGACACGGCCTTTGAGAGCCGCTGCGAAGTTCTTTTCACCGCTCAGGTTAATCCCCCCTGAGCCCTTGGGAGCCGTGTGGCAGCCCACGCAGTACTTCTGCACCAGCGGCAGCACATCACGCTCAAAAGCAGCCGTCCCCACTGAAGTGGTTGTGGCTTTTTTGAGGCTTGTGGTGACAGCGGGCTTTTGAGGAGCAGGCTTTTTCTGGGGAAGGGCCGCTGCCGCCGTGAGAGCAACGAGGGGCAGGCTGACCGCAAACAAAGTAAGGCTTCGGAGCATGGCTTTTCTTATAGATGGTTACACAGGCAAATAGGTTCAGGTTCCGTCTAATTTTTCCCGATATTATAGTTTGTGCGCAGAGACGAAAAAACAGAGAATCGGCTGGAGGTACTCGATGGCCTGCGTGGGCTAGCCATCGCTCTTGTGGTGCTGTTTCACCTCTGGCAGAAGTCCTGGTGGAACCCCTTGGAGAAGCTGCCCTGGCTGGAGTGTCTGCCCCGGCGTGGCTATCTTGGGGTGGAGATATTCTTCTTTCTGAGTGGCTTTTGTCTCTACTGGCCACTGGCACGCTCGGGCAAGTGGCCTGGGCTCCGCCACTATTTCTCGCGTCGTGCCCTCAAGATCTTGCCCTCGTATTGGCTGTGCCTGGTGGCTGCCCTGCTCTTAATTCCCGAAAAAGATGTAGTCGCTAACTTCTGGCTACATCTTTTTTCTCATTTGAGCTTTCTGCACCCGCTGACTTTCGAGACCTACGGCTCGATTCATGGGGTCTTCTGGTCGTTAGGAGTCGAGGTGCAGTTCTATGTACTCTTTCCGTTGCTGGCGATCTTGTTTATCCGACGGCCACTGATCGGCCCCTTGCTGGGCTGGCTACTCCTCGCGCTGATTGCCTTTTTCTACCGCCGCTGGGTGGTGCAGGGCGGCATGGAGGGGCGGGGCTACTCAATGCAGATGAACCAGCTTCCGGGATTTCTGGATCTCTTCGGGGGGGGGATGGCGGCGGCGGCGCTCGTGGTTGTGTTGCAAAAACGTCTGAAGCCACACGCTGCCTGGAGCCTGCTTTTAGTGGCTGGGCTGGCGGCTTTGTTGTGGCTCTTTCGCTCAGCCGATAGTCACAATCAGGGGCATGATGCACTGATGAGCTATCAGGCAGCGATTCGACCTCCGCTTGCGGTGCTACTACTGCTCACTACAGTGGGGGGAGCACTGACGCCACTGCGCTGTGGAATGCTGCTGCGCTTTCTGGCGGCGATTTCCTACAATCTCTACCTCTGGCACACGCTGGTTGCGACACTCTTGCAAAAAGTTATGGGGATGAGTGAGCCATGGAAGGTGACGGATGAGGGCTTGCGAATACGCTTCACCCTCGTCGCCTTGGTGGTTTCCCTAGTGGTTGCCGCACTTCTCACCTACGGCTTCGAGCTACCGCTACTGAGACGGGCGAGGCGCTACTGAGACGGCGAGGCGACCTATTTCCAGTTTCCGCGAGTGAAGTCTGGGAAGAGGATGCCCGAGCTGCCTTTTTTGATGGACTCCTCGGAGAGTGGGCCGGGAGCGCTCCAGGCGGCGGCATCATAGCAGTTCATGTCCGGGGTGAGGCCACTTTGGTAGCACTCGATTAGGCGGAAGTTCATGATGTAGTCCATCCCGCCGTGTCCTCCGAGCTTGCGGGCTGTGTCGCCCTCTTTCTGCCAGAGTGGGTCTTCGTACTGCTTGTAGACCTCGGGGCCGACAAAACTCTCGCCGCCTTTCTGGCCTTCGATAAAGAAGCGGGCGGGGTAGTCCATGAAGATCCCTCGGCTTCCCTCGATGACATTGAGGCGGGAGTAGGGGCGCGGAAGGGTGACGGTGTGTTGCAGGATAACCGTACGACCCTGTGCGGTCTGGATCAGGCTGGTGTTCATATCACCACACTTGTAGACCTCTTTGCGCTTGGGGCTATCCGC
>JANNDD010000495.1:0-12398 GCA_031387365.1 Armatimonas sp.
GGGCGGCTGGACTGTTTAGTCAATAATGCCGGTGTCTTTCGCCTGGAGCCCATCTGGGATGTCACGGAAGAGACGTATGACTGGCTGATGGATATTAATCTCAAGGGCGCGTTCTTCTGCATCCAGGCCGCCGCCGTCGAGATGAAGAAGTTTGGCAATGGCGGTGTCGTGGTTAATGTTGCCAGTGCCGCTGGGCGCTCTGGTCGTCCCACGCAGACGATCTATGGCTTGAGCAAAGCCGGGATGATTCATCTGACCAAGTCCGCGGCGATCTCGCTGGGCGAAGAGGGCATCCGCGTCTGCTGCGTCTGCCCTGCCGCTGTGGACACGGAGATGATGCAGAAGAACTTCGCTGAGCGTCGCCAGACCGGTGGAGATAAAGATGTCGAGGCGTTCATGGCCAAGCTGCTCGTCAAGCGCCTCTCCCGCCCTGATGAGATCGCCGAGCTCATTGTCTATCTTGCCAGCGAGAAAGCCGCCTACATCACCGGCGGCTCGATTGATATCTCCGGTGGCTTGGACATGCACTAAGAAGGACAAAAGCCTCTTGAAGGTGCTTTATTTTCAAGAGGCTGCGTTTTTCGTGTGTGAATTGAACTTTAGTTCGGTGTATCTCCAATATGACTTAATATATAGGAGTATACTTTTTCATGTTCGAGATTTGTGGGCTTTTTATCGATGAAAAACTTTGCATACTTTCTGCACTCATGAATCCTATTTAGCCTTAATAATGTATACATTATATTCAGTATGTGATCCTCTGATAGAGGTTCTAATTCATGCGCGTTTTTGTAATTTTCAAGGGCGATATCGTATTTTTCTAGTTTAGCATGGATATTTGCTATGCCTGAAAATGCTGGGGCGAAATTTTCGTTTGCAGAAATTGATTTTTTATAGAATATCAGGGCTGAGGCGAGTTTGTTTTTTAGCTGATACGCATATCCAAGAGCGTATAGGTTTAAGTAATTGGACTCGCTAGATTTTTCAATGGAGAGTAATAACTCGATTGCTTCATCGATCTTATTTTCTCTCAGTAGCTCTCTCGCATCTAAATAACTCTGTGACATTGACATAGTATAGAGGTTTGGCTTACACTTCGCCAAGGAGGCACGGATGCGACGATTCATCTCTGCTATAGCACTACTTTTACTGAGCTTTGCGCCTGTTCAAGTTCAGGCGCAAGAGGGTGTGGTCTTTGAGAAAGATATTGAGTACACCAACCCGGACAACCAGCACCTTCAGCTTAACCTCGCGCGCCCAGCACAAGGCGACGGTCCTTTTCCAGCGGTGCTTTGCATCCATGGAGGGGGCTTCCGCGCGGGAACTCGCGATGGTTACGATGGCCTGATCAAGCAGCTTGCCGCGCGGGGGTATGTGGCAGTGACGGTGAGCTACCGGCTCGCGCCCAAGTACCCGTTTCCGGCGGCGATTCACGATGTGAAAGCCGCCGTGCGCTGGCTGCGGGCAAACGCGGCCAAGTACCACATTAACCCGGAGCGGATCGGGGTGACGGGCAGCTCCGCGGGGGGGCATCTGGCGCTCTATCTGGGGGTGACCGGGGGGGTTAAAGAGCTGGAGGGCGAGGGGGGAAACCCGGCACAGTCCAGTAAAGTGAACTGCGTCGTGAACCTCTACGGCCCCAGTGACCTGACACGATCCTACGGCAAGAGCGTGGATGCTGCCGAGGTGCTTCCGTTATTTCTGGGTGGCACGGTCGAAAAAGAGCGGCCTAAACACCTCACCGCGAGTCCACTCTACTGGGTCACACCGCTTACTCCACCCACTCTTTGTATCCATGGCACGAAAGATAACTATGTCGCCTACGAGCAGTCTATCTGGATGGTGGATCGCTTACTTGCTGCCGGAGTGGAGGCCGAGCTCGTGACGATGCAAGGAGCGGGCCATGGGTTTGGCGGGGAGCAGGCCAAGCAAGCAGATGCCGCGCTCTTTGCCTTTTTTGATAAGTACCTGAAACGCTAGACAGTTGCCATGAGGAACGCCGCCGTTACAACCTAGTCGTTTTATGGTATCCTCTCAGGCAACTTGCCCTGTAAAGGTTTATACTCAAATGCCACGAGAGGCGTTCAAAGAATCCGATTTTTCGGCGGAGCCCGATGCGCTGACCCCGCCCCCAACGGAGCTTCCCAGCCCTAATCTTTCTCAGTACGAGCGCCCCGCGCAGACGCCTGTTCCTCTGGTGACGGCCAAGACGGCTGACAAAAAGCTTATCCAGCGTCTGGATCCGATGGAGCGCTTGAAGGTCGCAGAGCTGGCCAAGTGGGCGCTGCTGATTGGAATGGGCGGCCTGCTGATGTGGTTTAAGGCACTGCTCTGGTCCATGGCCAAGTCCACAGCCTCGCAGGGGCTCCGGGTTGCCTATAGCCTGGTGCCTATTGGCGCGATCCTGGCAGCGTTTATCGCCACGGCGATCCTACGCTCGATTGTTGCTAAGAGAGCCACTGCCGGCAAAGGTGCTACCTACAAGGCAGTGGATGCGCTGCGTGATTGGGCAGTAACGGGTATTGTCACCGGGGTCGTGGCGGTCTTCACGATTTTGATGGTGCGCGCCATTTTCCCCAGCATACCGACGGATGTCCGCAATGCCGCCTACTATGTCTCGCGCTTTATCGCGCTGGCGATTGCGGCCACGATCGGGCTGCTTGTCGCACGGCGGCTAGCGGTGCGCAGGGATGCGGTAATGGCGGGGGGAGGAATGGGAATTATCCAGATTCTCCCGCAGGCCGCTTTGGTTGCGCTCTTGACCTTGCCGCTCAATGACCTCATTGATAGGATCATTCAGAACTGGCCCTTTATGACCTGGGCGACGGGAATTCCCGCCCTGGTCGGTTTTGGTTGGGCTGGCGCCACTCTCGCATGGGCGTGGAAAGCCGACCAGAAACTGCGCTTCTTGCAGGGAGGCAGGCAGGGCAAAGACTCGCGCTACGTGGCCACGGGCGGCGAGGCGCTGGAGATGAACTTCACGGTGATCGGAGGCCGCGAATCTGGGAAGACCGTGCTTCTGGCCGGAGCGTATAAAGAGTGGCAGGAGAACACGGCGGAGCGCTACGGGGTGATTGTGAAGCCAGTGGATATCACGCCAGTGAACTACGAGCAGCTCGATCAGGCGCAGCAGCGTTTCTACCAGGATCGCAATCTCGACTATCTCTCTGACCTGATCTACACCTACAACCAGTGGCCACCCAGTACGCAGGGAATGCGCGAGTTCAAATTCGATATCTACGTTCGACTGCGCAAAGGCGAGCAGCCCACTAAAGTTGCCCGCATCAACTTGCTGGACTATCCAGGGAGCCTTCTGGTGACAAGTGACCACTCCGCCGATGCCCACCGTAAGTACTGGAATCGGATCGCCGACTCGGATGGGATTCTCTTCGTGGGGGATATCTCAGCGCTGCGGCGCGGGGTTCAGGAAGAGGGACTCAATGATGTTCATAACGCCTTTCGAGCCGCGATGGATATCCTTATTGATGGCAAGACCGACCGGAAGATGGGGATTAATTCGGAGGGGCGTATCGAGGGAAATGGCAAGAACCGCGTGATTCCTGTCGGGATGGTGATGACCAAGTGCGATGAGTGTGTGGATCTTGCCAGCGGTCTGCCCAACCATGTGCAGATGGATAATCTTATCTATGGGGAGCGCCGGGTACGCGGCAAAGACGAAGTAAACTCGTCGCTGCTGCGCTACGATGGCCCGTTTGGAATCTTGCAGGAGTGGGAAGAGAAGTGTCGCGCCACGGGCCCCGGCTTTGCGGATGTGGAGATCTTCAAGACGACCGCGATCACGGCCTCCCGCCCCGTTAATGGCACGGATGGGCAGCCCGATACCTCCCGGAAATTTGAGATGATCTCCCCTCAGGACACGACACCTACCAACTGTGCCACACCGTTGCTCTGGCTGACAGCCCGGGCCCTGCGGTGGAACGTGACGACTTTCACCGAGCTACGTCGCTGGCTTCTGGGGAGCACCGATACCACGGCACAGCGGCACCTAGATGCGATTCGGCATATTGAGAAGGTTGTCGAGCTCTGGCAAACCGCTATTGAAGAGCGCCGTACAACAGGAAGGTAAGCTATGAGCGAGGGGCACATCGGCGTGCAGTGGGCGGTGTTCCGTAGCGGACGTGGCCCTTACGATGACTACAAAGTAACGGCCATGGTGGCGGATGGGAGCGCGGATACCAAAGAGCGCCTCTCCGAGTCCATTCGCTTTCTCTGCCACGGGTTCTACTCAGATATCGAGATGCCTTCCGAGGAAAATAAAGTCTTTTTCTTCTGGCAGATACGTAAGGATCTTTGGGCTCTCTCCCGCATCACTGATGACAAGGAGCTGGCAGGGCAGCGGCGCGGGGTCGAGTACCTGCACCTCCTGCTCCCCGCGGAGCAGCTTCTTAATATGGGCGGGCCACTCACCCTGATGGGCGCGGATGCGGTCTGGGATGCGATTCGAACCAAGGGGCAGCTTCAAGACCTGACCTTGCTCAATCTCCAGCCCCCGCCTCCGCCTGCCAGTACCGCTAGTGCCGCTATCCCCGAGCCGCTTGCCCCGGAGCTCCCGTTTACCCCGGCGAACGAAGCGGCGCTGAAGCGCTGGCTCCAGCAGCTTCTGGTCGCAAATCAGTTCGCCACGTTTGCCACGTGGTGGCCTTCAACACGCCCGACACCGCGTGGAGTTTTCTCTGTTGTGCTCCGCGCACCCTCTCTCCTCTTGCCCGGGCGTGGGGAGATCAAACAACTGGCTGATCGGCTGGCAGCGGAGCTGATTGGGGCGCTGCCGTCGCCCCACCCTGATGATGTACTAGCCCTGGAGCTGACACAGCTTCTGACGCAGGATGCCTCGGAGCTTGCCGACCAGGTCGGGGAGACAATGCGCCTTGGTGAGACCCTGGAGCCCGATGTCTGGCGGCAACGCACGAGTGAAGGGGCCGGTACCGCCGCACGGATTGCACGAAACCTGAAGGCGCTCGGGATCCGCTCCACGGTAGCCAATGAGGCCGTCGAGAGCATGGCGCGCATGGGACGTGAGTATGCCCGGCTAGAGTTTGGTCTGGAAAAACAGCCCGCCCCATTCCGGCCCCAATTTCTGCCGGAGCTAGAGGAGCTCGCTGCCGACGACCCGCTTACCACCTCGGCGATTAACCGTCCCCTGGTCCTGGCACTCTGTGCGATTATGCTTTTTGTCGCGGGCTGGGGGCTGGGCTATCTGACAGCGCCGCAGCAGGCACGCTCGTCAGCGAACAGCGGCGTATCCTCCTCCAACTAGCTGCCACAGCGAGAGCAAGAGAAGCAGGGCTGAGGGAATAAAAGCCGCTTTGCTGTTTTTTAATAGCACCGCAAATCCACCCACGCCTACCAGTGCTACCGCCAGCAAGGAAGGTAGGAAATACCGCCCCTGTGCTTGAAAGACCTCGTAAAGAAACTTCGTGAAAAACGGCACCAGGCACAGCGGCACCAGTGCGGCAAATCCAAAGACGGACTCGATGGACTTTTCTTTACTCGCCTTGTACAGCCCAAAGAGTGGTACGAGAGCCAGCCCTAGCGCTAGTAGTAAAAGCACGGGCGAGCCAATAAATCGAGCCAGTGGCACGGTGGGTAGCTGGGGGTCAAGAAAACACCAGAAGCTGATAAACGAGCGCAGCCCCGCGTTTCTCAGGTAATCTGTAGCTGTCCACCCGGACATCTGACTGATCTCACTTGGCGAGAAGTTTGGCCCCGTCGCCTTGTAGATCGTCTGTGCCAGAAAGTCTCCGTAGAGCATTTGATTACGCACCAGCCACGGCGCGGCGAGAGCGAGACCCACCAGCACGGCGGCCCCAAAGACCCCGATGGTGTCGGCAAACGTGATCCGCTTGGCTTTTAGGGCGAGTACACAGCTAACAAACAGCACCGGATAGAGCTGGAGTACCGTGAGCTTGGTGAGCAAGCCCAGGCCAAAAAATAGCCCTAGGAGTGCGCCCTCTCCCCAGGCATAGGCCCGGTGCGGTGGGGCGATGTGCGGCGCAAAGAAGCGTGCCAGCCGCCAGACAATCAAGGCGCAGAAGAAGTGTGTTGGAGCATCGTTGCTAATCGCACCGCCGAGCTGTGCCTGTGTGGGAAGAAATGCCACAAACGCTGCCAACGCAGGGGCCAGCTCAGCACGATTGGGAAAGAGATCTCGCCCCATCTTCCATGCCACCCAGACGGTCGCGAGCTGGAACGGCAGCGCCACGAGCCGAAGTGCCAGTAGGCTGCCGCCGCCTGTGATCGCAAAGACCAGCGCTGCCAAAAAATAATACAGCGGGGGCTGATGGGTCTCGCTACGATCCAGCGCTCCCTTGGGCAGCTCCGTCATGCCTTCGCGTGCCTGCATCGTCTCTGTCACGGATGCAGGAAGCGGCTTGCGGCCCGGGCTTGGCACAAACATCACCAGCCCTTTTTGCTCGACCAGCAGCCGCACATAGTCCCGGTGCGACGACTCATCGGGATTATGATCTAGCTCAGGGTGGTGCTCCACTGGAAGGGGGACTTTGACCGCAAAGCTCACCGAGAGAACCAGCGCGGCGGCGAGGATGGCGTAGAGGGATTTCATAGCGGGCCTTCCTGAACCCATCCCGTGCGCTTCTGAACCCATCCCCCCGGCCCCCTTCCCTCAGGGCAGGGAAGGGGGAGGTAAGAGGATTTTTTACCCTCCCTGCCCTGAGGGAGGGTGGCTGTAGTGAGAAACGAACGAAGGCCGGGTGGGTTCGAAGCCGGGTGGGTTCGGGTTAGGGGGGAATCTTTCATACGCCCGCCTTTTCGCAGAGCGCTTTGATCTGTGCGAGAAGCGCCCGTTCTTGACCGGGTAGTGCGATGGCACTCTCTAGCGAGCCGTAGTGCGCCTCAAGGCACTCCATCAAGAGCGTTTTAATCGCTGCCTCATCGGGGCCATGGGGAAGTTTGCTGGCGGTGTAGGCGCTCTCTAGCTCTTTTTCCTTGGTGACAAAGAACTCCTTGACTTGCTCGAGTGTCCACTCACCGCGCCGGATTGCCTTCATGCGCTCTCGGTCGCGCTGTAGATCAAGATCACCTAATGTTAGTATTTGCTCGACTTCATCAAGTAAACGCACTACATGATACGCAAATTTAACGTCGAAGCCGAATACCTCCACGTTCAGGGTCCGCTTGCTACCCTCTTGCGGGGTCTTGATCTCCATCTTATGAACCTGAGAGTAGGCGTAGCCTTTGAACTTATGCCATGCGCCTTTATGAAGAAAAATCTGGCGCTTCTCGCGGACACGCTCCCCGATGGCATTGCAGTGCAAGACGCACTCGCGGGGCGTAAAAAGCGAGTCCACTATATTGGGATTGTTCTCCATCGCGAGCTGGAAGAACTTGACCAGAGAGAATATGGTTAGATCGTACTCACGGCCACGGCCCGCCAGCGCGTCTTTATCCTCGATATGGTGCTGCTGGTACTGCTCGAAGCGCTGGAGCTGCCGTCCGAAGCCAGGAATCTCGCCGCGAAGGTGTGGAAAGACATCGTCTTTGGGGGGAATGCAGAAGCCGTAGATATCCATGTCCGAGGAGTCCGACGAGACCCCGTAGGCCATGGAGCCCATGATGGTCTCGTAGGCGATGCAGGTGGGAAGCCACTTGGGCGGGCTGATGAGCTTGCGCTGCGCGAGGCGCTCGACGGTGCTTGCCATAGTTTCTAAAATCTAGAACGACTGTCCTAGCGAGATGTAGGTGCGGGAGCGGTTGCCAAAAGCCAGATCAAAGCGAATCGGGCCGAGCGGGCTCTGAAAACGCAGCCCGACTCCGCCGCCCACTTTTAGGCCACTCGCGGAGACATTCTGGCCAGGAAGCCAGGCATTGCCCGCATCCACAAAGAGGACACCCGCCGTGTCCGCTCCTAGGGGGACGCGCACTTCGGCGGAGCCCAGCGCCATCTTATCGCCCCGCACGGAGAAGAACTCGTAGCCGCGTAGTAGCTCAAAACCGCCCAGGAAGAACTGCTCGGAGAGGGGCACGTCGCCCGTAGATGTGCCCCCGAGCAGCCGCATTGCGAAGACGGAGCCAGGTTTTTGAGGAATCATTAAGGGACTGTAGCGACGCAGGTCCAGGCTTGCTTGGCTAAAGTTACGGTTCCCTCCAAAAGCTGCACCCGCCGACTCGAAACGCAGGCGGTTGAGCGAGCCGCTGCGCGGGTTATCGGCGCGGTTACGGGTATCGGTGCTGAGTGCGAAGCCTAGTGCACCAACAGTGGCTTTGGCACGTGTGAGTGCGTCTGTAGGTGGGTTGAGGCGATCAGGGACGGAGTCGTAGCCCACTTCATCACGCCGGCCCGTTAGCGCCAGGTTCCAGATCCCACCCAGAGGTCTGCCAATCTGCACATTGCCCCCCTTGCGGCGCTCGTAGCTACGTAGGGTCTCGACAGGAGTTCCAAAGGTGGGCAGGAAGATCGTGTTCTGGTCGTAGACACTTACCCCGTAGGCTAGACTGCGTGGGCCAAGAGCGGGGCGCAGTAGTGTCACATCAAAGGCAGTGCGGGGGGCCTCCTGGACAAAAAAACCGTTGTCGTCCAGCAAGACCCGCCCGAAACGCTGCCACTGCACCGCGAGCTGCTGCGCAGTCCCAAAGAGGTTCGTTTCGCTGAGATTGACAAAGCCCACCAGTCCCGTGCCATCGCCGTAGCCCACCGTTGCCCCGACGTTACCGGTCTGTGCCTCTTTGACACGTACGACAAGATCAATCAGCCCCAGGGTATCGGTGGCATCACTTTCCTCAGGAGGGCGACCGCTGACGGTAACCTCAGTGAAGATTCCCAGGCGGCTTAGCCGGAGCCGATCCTGCTGCACTGCATCCTCGCGGTAGACCATCCCAGCCCGAAGTGAGAGTGCCTCATGCAGGACGCGTGTTTGGGTACGCTGGTTGCCCTCGACAATCACCCGGCGGATGCGTCCCTCCGCAAGCGTGAGTGTTAGGGTACCGTCGGCAGCGAGCTGGTAACTTATTACTTGAGCCAGGGGATAGCCACGCTGCTGGTAAAGTGCCTTGACCGCATCGAAAGCAATGCGGAGTGTGGCAGGCTCAGCGTGCTTACCCTGTAGCACGGTTCTTGCACTCTGGGCAATGAGGTTTGCGGGCACGACTGAGGCGCCGTTAACCTCGACTCGCTGGATGAGCGAGGTCTCTTGCGCCTGCGCGGAGGCTGCTCCCAGGGCAGTACAAAATAAAATAAGGGGGGAACGGTGCATACGAGATGCCTTGACGAAAGGAGCACCCTTCGTTAGAATATAAAATGAGGGGGGAACGACAATGGGGATCGGAGTCCTGATCTACTTGAGCGCGGCGCTAGCATTTTACATCTATCTTCTGGCCACTGCGCGCCCGGAGGCTAAAAACTAAGATACCCCCGACGGCAAGCTGCCGTCGGGGGTAGTGTTTTTACTAAGCTCCTGACATTTCATGCAGGATGTAAAGAAGCAATGCCGTGCTCATCCACGTGATTACAATGTTGCGGGTATACACCGAGAGGATCTCATCGTAGCCCGCCTTGCCTCGGAAGCTGCTACTAGGGGTATTGGCCACGCCTCCGCCCAGTCCTTCGTTCTTCGGGTTCTGTAGGGTCACCACCAGGATCAAGCTCAAGGAGAGCAGGAGCAGGGCACCGGTTAAGATACCGATGACGATGTTCATGATTCGCTGCCTGTCTTATCCCCGGTACTGATCTTATCCCCTTCGGGCTTCTTCTCGTCTTCGGTTTTCTTCTCTTCTTCGTCGTCTTTGGCATCGCCATTGACGGAGTTCTTAAACTCGCGGATGCCTTCACCCAGGCCGCGTGCGAGCTGGGGGATCTTGCTTCCGCCAAACAGAACTAGAATGATTGCACCGACAATGAGCCAGTCGGTGTAGCTAGTGAAATAGGCAAATGTCGTGGTCAACATAGCGTTTTAATTCTTCTCCTTAAGCGCTTTTCGCCTCAGCGTCTGCGCCGGTAACTTTTTCTACGTCGGTAACGTGGGCTGTGGTCTCCGCCTCTAATACCACCGCCACCTCGGTGTGCGTTACCGCAGCTTCCGCAGAAGGTGCCGGTGCCGCTTCCTCAAGGGGGGCAGAAAGCTTGGGTAGGGGGGAGCTACTGGGTTCTGTCGCTAGAGCAACCTCTGTAACCTCTGTTGTCGCCATCGGGGCGGCTTCAATCGCGTGGTGCTCCGACTCTATAGCGTGGTGCTCTGACGCAATGGGGAGGCCGTATTGATCCAGGGACCCGTGACCCTCCAGGGACTTATGGCCATACGTCGTGCTGACGGGTGGAGTGTACTCATAGGTGGGCGGCTCGTAGCGATCATAGCTTGGATGATCGTCCAAGTCGAACGCCGACTGCACCTCGTTGGACATCTTCTTGAGGTCGCGCAACGCTCCCCCGATCTGTCGTCCCAACTCAGGCACTTTTTGTGGTCCAAATATAAGCAAAGCTATCACCAAGATGATGACAATCTGTTGCATTCCCAAATAAGCAATCGTATACATGATCCGCCTCTACGAACTCCCATTATATCGCAGCAAAAAAGAGCCTCTAAAAAACGCCCATTAGCCTTCTGACAACAGCTTCTTAAGCGCCAGTAATTCGTAGAGATGTGCCTGGTCTTTGGGCCGATTTGCCGCACGCTTCATTGTGATCAGATCATCAATCGAAGCCACATGAACCGCAAATTCCCCAAGACTCATCTCGCTGGAACGTTCCCAGAGTCCCTCAAAGGAGTCCGCTCCGTCGGGTACGGCCAGCAAATCCAGTTCTCCAAGATTGGTCTGAAGTGTTAGGTTTTGAACATTCCGAAAGGTAAACTCATCAAGGACAAATGGGATGTCTTCGGGGATGCCTCTGAGGCGGGCGCAATGGTTCTTGAGGGCATTTGCCAGAGCTTTTAGGTTCTCCCTGTCTCGGGCATAGCTAATATCCACATCGTCTGTGATATGGGCGCAGCCGTGCAGGCGCATCGCTATTCCCCCCACAACAACGAAACGAACACCTGCACTGAATAGTACGTGAAGGATTGCTTCCAGATCAGTGGGGAGCATGGTTGCCTCGTGGGATCGTGCGCAGGGTGTGCTGTAGTTTTGCTAGGCGCTCACGTGGGGTGAGTTTCAGGTTTTCTCGGAGCAGGGAGAGATCCACTCCGTTTTCGTCCTGATCTCCGTAGGGATGCGCTTTGAGCCAGGCGAGAACTTGCTCCTGGGCCGAGGTGGCTTCAGTATTCATATGGAAATTGTATCAAGTTTTGGGCCAGCGGATCGAGGCAATGGTCTCTTCACCGTCGCGGATCAGCGTGAACTGTCCCTGAAGATCGCCGCGCACGAGGCCTTGAATAATCTGGAGGCCTAGATCGTGGTGCTTATCGGGGTTGAAGTCCGGGCGGGGGGAGTCGCCGGTGTTGCGCACTTCGAGCAGCCAGTCGTTGGGCTTTTCCATAAGGCGCACGAGAATCGTACCCTCATCAGCTTGCTTGAAGCCATGCTCCACCGCGTTTTGTACCATTTCGTTGAGAATGAGTGCGACGGAGTTTGCCTGATGGCTGGAGAGACGCAGCTCGGGGCCCTCCACACGGAACTCGATCTGTTTGTTCGGTAGGGTGAGGCTCTGCTTGGTGGCCTGGACGATCTGTTCGGCGACTTTGCGGATTGAGATCGTGTCTAGGTCCTCGCGGGAGAGTAGCTCATGCACGGCGGCGACGGCCATCACGCGACCAATGGACTCCTCCAGAACTTCCGTGGCGGGCCGGTCTCCGGCGTAGTGTTTTTGCAGGCGCAGGAGGCTGGCGATCTGCTGAAGATTATTTTTTACCCGGTGGTGCATCTCCTGTAAGAGGGCGCCTTTTACCATTAGCTTGGCGTTCTCAATCGCCACCGCGACCTGGTTGCCCAGAGTAGAGAGAACTGCCAGCTCGCTCTCGGTAAACTCATGGGGGCGGTCGGTGTAGCAGTTGAGTACGCCAATAACCCGGTCGCGCACCTTTAGGGGGACGCACGCAAGGCTGGTGAGGTTCTGCTCGCGGGCGATATCACCGAACTTGTAATCAGGAGACTTCTTGACATCCAGCACGGTGACGACCTTACCCGTCTCTACTGCTTTTCCCGCCAGCCCTTCCCCAATGTGCAGGGGTGGGCGACGGGCGTAGTCCTTGGACGCAGCATGGACGGCCTTGACCACGAGCTGCTGCTTTTCCTCGTCCACAAGGCGTAGCGCAACAATCTTAAAGTTCAGTGTCTGAGCCGTGGCGGCGACGGCGAGCTGAAGAATTTCCTCTAAGTAGAGATTGGATGTGATGGTGCGGGAGACCTCGGCCACGGTTGAGAGATGCGCTGCGCTTTTCTCGGCATTGCGAACTTTCCGGGAGGCGTGGATGGATCCCGCGACCTGTGAG
>JANNDD010000538.1:0-1232 GCA_031387365.1 Armatimonas sp.
CCCGCCAGCGTCTCGCTCGCCTCTTCGTAGAGCCAGCCGGTGATTGCATTAGTGGTGGGGTTGAGAGTCACTCCGCGCCGACGGTGCGCCCAGCAGGCGTAGCTGACGGAGACAAAGAAGCTGGCGGGGAGGCGGTTCTGCGCCGTGATCTTGCAGCTCAGTAGGCTCGTGTTCCCGCCAAAGCCCATGGGGCCGATCCCCAGGCCGTTGCAGATGCGCGTGATCTCGTGCTCCAGTGCACTCAGCTCCGCATCCGAGTTGGTGTCGCCGACGGTGCGTAGGAGCTGCTCTTTGGCGATCTCTAGGCCATGCGCCCGGTCGCTGCCGATACAGACTCCGATGTAGCCGGGCGCACAGCCCTTGCCCTGCGCTTTCCAGACCGCGTCCAGCACCACAAGCTTCACGCCCTCGATGTTGCGGCCCGCTTTTTTCCCAATCTCTTTGAGATCCGCCGGAAGGCTATACTGCGCCCCGACATTTTCGCAGCCCCCGCCCTTGAGCATCAGCCGGACATCTACCGTGTCTTTTCGCCATGCCTGGAAATGGAACTGCGGCGTCCCCGGGCCTAAATTATTCCCCGTGTTCTTACCCGTGATCGAGTCCACAGAGTTCTGGCGCAAATAGCCAATCGCCGTCGCCTCTGCCACAGCGGCGCGGGCAGCCTCCTCGAATGTGAGAATATCGTAGCCAATGGGGTAGTGGACATAGAACTTGATCATCCCTGTGTCCTGGCAGATCGGGGCAGAGTCTTGTGCGGCCGTGGCGATATTACAGTCAATTGTGTCCAGCGCCATCAGGGCGCGGCTGTCTTTCATCTCCACGGCACGGCCCTTTTCCATAGCCTCACGAATATCGGCAGGCAGGTCGGACGACGTACGGCGGATGAGGTCCAGCAGGCTGGCTTGCAAAGTGGTGCTCATAAAGCAAATTATACCCCGATGGCTCGCCCCCATGAACGGGGGCGAAACACACGGGGCGACTCCCAGTGGGTATACTACTTTCTCAAAGGGGAGAGTTGTTATGCCGACACCTGAGTTCGAGGAGCGCTCCGAAAAGAATCTCGCCACCTTGCGGCCCAAGGCCCAGCCGCACTTTCGCGCCCTGCTGCGCGCCCTAAAAACCTACGCCACCAGCAAGGGGCTGGAGGCGAAGATTATTAGCGCCAACCGGACCTGGGCGGAGCAGGACGCGCTCTTTGCCAAGGGACGCACGACCCCACCCCTTGGTAAGGA
>JANNDD010000550.1:0-13374 GCA_031387365.1 Armatimonas sp.
CCAACGAACGGCTCTATTTTACCGAATTTTCGCTTTGTCAGCACGGTACAATAACGGAAGTATCTACGATGCCAGATAATGTGATAGACCAGACAAGCGAAGTCCTCGCAGAAAGCATGACCATGATCGGCTCTTCAAGGAGCTGCTCACGACTTTCTTTGTCGAGTTCGTCGAAGCGTTTCTCCCCGATGTCCATGCCTACCTGGAGCCGGAGTCTATTGTCTTTTTGGACAAAGAGATCTTCATGGACATCACGGAGGGCAACCGCTACGAGTCCGATATCGTGGTGCAGGCAAAGTTCCAGGGCCGTGATGCCTTCTTTCTGCTGATCGTGGAGAACCAGTCCACTCCCCAGAGCGAGTTCCCCGACCGGATGTTTAACTACGTGGGCCGCTTCTGGGAAAAGTACCGCCTGCCGATCTACCCCGTGGCGCTGTTCTCCTACGACCAGCCGCTCAAGCTCGCGCCCAACACGTTCTCGATGGAGTTTCCGGGTTTTGTGGTGATCCAGTTTCAGTTCCGTGCGATCCAGCTCAACCGTCTGAGCTGGAAAGACTATGCCAAGAAGCGCAACCCGGCAGCGACGGCGTTGATGGTGAAGATGCAGATTCCCGAGGAGGAGCGTGTGAAGGTGCGGCTTGAGTGCCTGCGCCTGATCGCCACGCTTCGACTTGACCCGGCCCGCTCTCAGCTTATCGCGGGCTTTGTGCGAACCTATTTGCAGATGACACGACCTGAGCTGGTGGAACTCCAGCGCGAAGTGGGGCTCTTGCCCCGAGAGGAGCAGAATACGATGATGACCTTAACCAATGAATGGATTGAGCTTGGCGAAGAAAAGGGACGAACGCAAGGGCGCTCGGATGAGGCGCGGAGCCTGGTTCTGCGTCTGGGCACCAAGCGTTTCGGTGGCCCTGAAGCTTCGACTTTGGCTGCTCTAGAGGCTGCCGATCTGGCCCGTCTGGAAGTTCTTGTAGATCGCTTGCTTGAGGTCGAGACGTGGGCCGAGCTGCTGGCCGATTAGCTCAGTTAGCTCGCTAGGATATTAGTTCGAGGGCATGGAAATCCCAATGTTCTTCGATGTTTTGGGTATCCCAAGGTACTTATCTGCAAAACAACGTTTTGGTACTTTGATTTGGTAGACCAGTTTCGTGAACATCAACCAGATCAAGCTTCAGGGAGGGAGGCTGGAAAGTCGCGCCGCACCGCACCCTTTCCAGCCGTCCTGCCAAAACGGTCGATTTCGCAGACTACTGAAAATGCCTCAATAGCGATGCTGTTGCTTAACCTATCGCACACTTTTCTGGGGATACTCCACAGTGAGCTGCCCCCATTTTATGTACCATCGCCGTCTTGAGTCTTTACCGCTTTTTTTCCTTCGGCATTTGGCTCCACTGAAGGTAAGCCCTTCGTGGGGTACGACAACGATTCGTTCATTTTACAGCCACAAGGCAATTTCGAGAGGCTTCCCATCTACAGTTGACCCAAGCCGTGGCTTTCTGTCACCTAAACCTCCGTCTATGTGACAGAAATAATCAGGCTGGACCGGAGCTGAAATGTGTCACTAAACCTGTCACTTAAACAATGTCTCGCCAATGGTGAGAAGTATCGGGATTGATCAAGAGCCTATGGCTGTAAAATGCACGAATCGTTGTCGTACCCCACTACTGCCTTCCTAGTTGGTAAAGTGGGCTTTCATAGTTTTTATTAGGTCACTTCAGAGCGTTTTCGATAGCTCCATCTGTTCCATCGTGAGCGATTTGGATTGTCCGCACGAACCACGGCGGCGGCGGCTTGTGGTAAGGCCAGCGAGCTGCGATAGATCAAGTATCGCGGCTCCCAGCGTGGCTGGAACTTGCGCTTGTAGGCATGAAGCCCCTCAAAGGAATAGAAGCGACCGCCCCGCCGAAACACGAGATTGAGCACGCGCTCCACGAGGGGATCGGTTGCGTCCTGCCCGACTCCAGAGAGCGGAGATAGCCCGAGGTTGAAAGTGGCAAAGCCCTGTTCCTTTGCCCACTCAAACAGCGTGACAAAGAGAAGATCCATCACCCCGGACTCCGCACTGCGGCGACGGCGCATCAGATCAATTGTGCTCTCCGATTTCTGGTACTCCGGGATGATATTCGCAAAGGCTACCACGGTACCACCGGGGTCATACACCACGGTAACCGGGCCAGCACTCAGATAGATTTCATCAAACCAGCCCAGGGAGAAGCGCTTCTCTCCGCCGTGCTGCTGGTGTAGCCAGTCATCACTAACAGCCTTGAGCTGGTGCAGGAACTCGGGGGTGTAGGGCGGTGAAAGCACCTCCGCTGTATAGCCTGATTTTCTTAGCCGCCCCACTCCCCCACGAAGGCTCTTTCCCGCACGTCCCGCCAGCGTGAAGCTCTCCAGCTCTACCACAGCTTCGCTCCCGATCCCGAGTGCCTGCAGCCCCGCTGTCTCATAGGCATCCAGGTGATCCGGCAGAGTCTGGTAAAAAGCGGGCTCCCAGTCGTTCTCCGTGCAGAAGGCCACAAAGCCCTCAATGGCAACGGCGCAGTCTTCTTGCTGACCAATGGGATCGCCTAGGGCAACGGCGGAGCGCCCTACCAGAGCATAGCCCACGACAGAGCCACCTGGGCTAAACCAGTAGAGCTTGTCAGAAAGGAGGACGAATCGGGCTAGCGATGAGCGGCCATGTGCTTCTACAATCAGACGTGCCTTTTCCTGCTCCGCGACCGTTGCGTGCTGGCGCAGGAGCACGGGCTGAAGGAGCGTGAAGAGCGCGTAGCCCAGAGTCGTGGCAGCAACCGTGTAGATCGAGTCGGTAAACCAGTGGCCGAAGCGCGTCATGGGCAGCGGCCCAGAATCACTAAACGAGAAGAACATCGCCAGAGTCTGCTCCAGCGCCGCACGGAAGCCAAAATTGTAGGCAAAGTGCCGATCAAGGAGCCAGAACCCAAAGACCCCGTAGACCAGAGTGAAGCCAAGCGCCCCAAGGAGCACCCGAAACCCCTGATGGATGCTTGGGCCATCCGAGCGGGCGATAAACTTCGTGCGTTGCGACCAGAGGGCAAGTAGCAGCCCTAGTGCTAGCGTCGCCTCTTCCCAATCCAGCCCCTTGGAGAGGTGGGCCACCACGGAGAGCACTAGGGCCGCCATGGTCAGTCGGTGGGCGAGCTGCTTGCGCCTAAGAAGCCCCTGAGCCAGAAGTAGGAGGGCAAACGCCGCTAGGACGGTTGCTAGCCGCGAGCCATAGCGCACTTCGAGCGGCAGGTGATTGCGCAGAAACGCGAGACGCAGCCCTAGGGCGGGCAGGGTCGCACTGAGTAAGTTCGTCAGCCCCATGAGCGCAGTGAGGGTGCTAATCATCCTCACCGCCATGTCGCCGCGAATATTGCGTCGCAGGCGGCTGAAATGTAGAAGGCCCCCCACCGCGAGGGGAAGCCAGAGAGCCAGTCCCCGAAAAGCGAGAGTCACCGCCGTGGCTTTCACGATGGGAACGCCTAGCGAGACAAAAGTAAGGCTCATCATCCCTTCGACGGCTCCCAGGCCATCGGGGGTGATCGTCACAATCCAAAAGAGCAGACCCACTGAGAACGCAGCCAGAACTGTGCCTGGAGTTAAGTGCAGTCCGCAAGCACGTCCGAGAAACGCGAGGCAGAGCACATCCATCACGTGGGCAAAGAGGGCCAAGCACAGCGGGAGCACGAGGCGGCGCGGCTGAGAAAAGAGCTCGCCTGCGCTCTCGGTAGCATGGCGTGCTTGCTCCACTCCCCAGCCCATCGGGAGCCGTCCAAATGCCCGTTTCTCCATTCCTGTGAGTAGGCGCTCCAACAGACGCGGGGCTCGTTGGGCGAGGACAAGGCCACCACCCCAGAGAGCTATCAGCACCAGCAAGCCTAGAGAAGCTAGTAGCTCCGTGATGCGGAGGGCATCATGGAGCCAGAGCAGGGTCAGCCCACCTAGCAAGACCAGGCCAAAGGTTGCTAGGTCACAGACGCGTACCAGTAGCAGGGCCGCCGTCGCACGAGCGGGGGAAATGCCGCGCCGATTTGCATCGGTGACAAAGGCAGTGGCTCCCGTGCCAGGGACGGTCAGGTTCACAAAGAGCGAGGTAAACCACACAGGCGCAAGCTGGCTCCAGCGCGAGGGAGCACCTACTGCCTGAAACGCAGCACTGTGAAGGCCGATCATCAAGGCGAAGAAGCCAAGCTGGCAGACGCTGGCTCCCAGCACGGGCAGAAGCTGTGCCTGCTCCAGAGCAAGCGTCACAGCGCGTAGCTCTTGTCGCTGGAAGTAGATCGCAAGCACTCCGGCCAAGGCAAGAAGCAAGGTCACGATAGGGCGTTGCATCTAACCCTTTGCCTGTTTCCACCACTGCCCCAGTAGGGGAAGCGCGGACTGAAAGTGCTTATTCCAGAAGTCCCACTTGTGGGCACCCGGATCACGATCTAGCTTGACCGTGGATCCCACCGAGCGGGCGATAGCGGAGAACCCGGTAGCGTCGCTGATCAGGTCCTCGTCATCGTCCGCCCCCACCGCTAAGTAGAAGTGGAGCTTCTTGCGATCCTCTGCTAGGATATGGTGGAGCTGCTCTATGGGAGAGTTGGCGCTTCTGACAGCGGGGTCAGAGCCAAAAATGTCCGTCGCATCGCCCCAGTCGTCTTTTACACGCAGGTCGCCCGAGAAGATCAGAGCACTCTGGAAACGCTCTGGGTGGCGCACTGCCAGATTGGCCGCGCCATAGCCACCTTCGGAGAGTCCCCCAATGGCCCAGAGTGCGGGGTTGCTGACTGCGTGGTAGCGGCTCTCCAGAAACTGTGAGAGATCTCGCACAACAGCCGTTTCCATGTTGCACTTACCGCCCTTTGCATCAGCCCACTCTGAGCCACCTTTGTAGAACGGGCCACGGCCATCCGGGAGCACAATCAGGCAAGGGGGGAGTGTTCCCGCTGCGATAGCACTATCTACGGCCCGGTGTGCGTTGCCATCGTAGAGCCAGTCAACCGCCTCACCTGGTGTTCCATGCAGGAGCATCAAAACGGGGTAGCGGCGCGTGGGGTTCTGGGAAAATCCTGGTGGTGTGTAGATAAAAACGGAGCGCTTCTCTCCAAGGGCTGCTGAGAAAAACTCGGTCTTCTCCAGCTTGCCCGCGAGCTTGTTTCCCAATACCTGGCGCTCGTGGAAGGCGCGGAGAAGATCGGCGTTGGCTGGGCGCGACGTTAAGGCTATCAGAGCCAAGAGTGACAGAATTGTATAGCGTTTCATGGGGGCTAGTGCGCCTCAACGCCATCATTGGTTCCAAAACGGTGAGAGGTCGCAACGAGGGAACGATTTCTCCGCATCCGGTCGCAGAACCACCATGAAACAATTCTCGTCCACTGCGTCGCTTGTCATTGTTCTACTATTTTTAACGGCAATCCCTGCTTTGGCAGATACGCCGATCAACCCGGAGCGTCCTGGATTCACGAATGGGCCTGACACCGTGGGCACGAAGATCCTTCAGTTGGAAGGTGGGATTACCCGTAGCGAAGGGAACTATATTTTTACCGATGGTGGAATCCTTCGCTACGGAGTTTCTGAACAGACGGAGCTTCGCCTAGGACTCCCGAGCTGGCAACGGGGAGTGGGATTTTCCCCGGTCAGCTATGGCCTCAAGACAACACTTCGCCCGCATCTTGGCTTGATTGTGCAGACCAGTGGAGAGCACCCGTCACAGACACAGGCGGCGCTTGAGGCAGATTTCGCCATAACACGTGACTGGACACTGCAAGTAGATGCTGTACGGGACTCCCGATGGTCGAGTGGCTTCAACTTAGGACGCCCTCTCACCAAGCGCCTCAGCCTGTTTGTTGAAAGCTACCGTTTGGGAGCCTGGTATAAGGATGGCGGTATAACCTATCAGCTCACTCCAGACCAACAACTAGATATCAGCGGTAACGAACACTTTTTGGGGATCGGCTACGCGTGGAGGCTACGGTGAGCCTCTCATGAGACCCATGAGGCTGGAACCATTTCAACACGTGTGGCGCACTGCCTAGCACAATGCGTGAATCCAACCGTCCCATCTTCTACGACCCCACTGAGCGCCGAGGAGTTCTCCTCCAGCGTGTGGCCTTGCTGGGAGGTGTCCTGCTAGCGACAGCCTTGGCGATCTTTTTTGCCAGCATCCTGAGTGTGCCCATCGCCCACCGGATTCGGCTGCCCCTGCCAAAGTTTCTCCCGGACAACCCGCGCCGCGCCGCAGAGAGCGACCGCACCCCTCTCCCGGATCATACCCTTCTGCCCCTGGTGCTGCCTGTGGGTGGTGCGGCTCCGGGCAGGGGGGAAGGCGTTGTCGGGGCCTTCTACGTGGACTGGGATGAGGTCAGCCTCGCGTCCCTGCGGCTTCACGCCTCGGAGCTAACCCATCTCTTTCCCGGCTGGCTCCACCTCAATGGCACGGGTGATGGCCTCGTGATGACGGATCACGATCCCGCCGACGATCAAGCACGCCTCTTGGCAAAACAGCACCACCTTGCCGTCTTTCCGCTAGTGAATAACTTCTCCGCTAATATCAATGACTTTGAGGAGTCGCGGCTTCATGGAATGCTGGGCGATCCTATCAAGCGGGGCAAGGTAGCGGAAGCACTTCTGAGCTACGTAACACAGCACGGCTATGCGGGGATCAACCTGGACCTAGAGACAGAGCGTGAGGACGACAGAGAGAAGCTCGCCGTTTTTGTCCAGGAAGTAGCAGCACTCTTTCATGCAAAGGGCTTGCCGATCAGTGCGTGTACACAGGTAGGAGAGCCCGAAGAAGCCGCCACCATCGCCCGCCCCTGCGACTTTGTGATTCCCATGATCTACGACCAGCACTACGCCAGCGGCATTGCGGGCGCAATCGCCCCCGAGCCCTGGGCGGAGCAGGAACTGTCCGCGTTTCTAAAGGCCGTCCCTGCCAACAAGACCGTGCTCGCCATCGGCAACTATGCCTATGACTGGGTGGTGGGCAAGCCAGGGGCCAAGACCCTCACCTTTGGCGAAGCGATGGTAACCGCGCAGGAATCGCAGAGCGGCAGCGACGGCGCGGTTCGCTGGGACAGGGAGCAAGGCAATCCCCACTTCACGTATGAAGAGGACAACAAGCGCCACGAGGTCTGGTTCCTAGATGCGGCAACGGCCTACAACTTCCTGCGCTTCGCACGGAGCAAGGGCGTCACCGGGCGGGCACTCTGGTACATCGGCTCGGAAGACCCCACACTCTGGACCTGCTTTGGAAGAGGCAAACAGCCGCAAGACGCTCAGGCACTGCGCATCGTCAAGTACGGCTTCGAGCTGGACTTTGAGGGTGAGGGCGAGGTGCTCGATGTCGCCACCCTTCCCCAGACTGGTGAGCGAACCGTGGCCACCGACACGGGCGGCCACATCACCAACGAACGCTTTCTGAGCTACCCGACATCGTGCGTGCTCCGGCGCTCGGGCAAGGCCCCAAAGACCATCGCGCTTACCTTTGATGATGGCCCCGACCCGCGCTGGACCCCTGCCGTGCTCGATGCGCTCAAGAAGGCGGGCGTTCCCGCCACGTTCTTTGTTACCGGAGTCAATGCCCAGCTCTATCCTGAGCTCGTGCGACGTGCCTGGGACGAGGGAAACGATATTGGCAACCATAGCTTTTATCACCCGAACCTCGCTCTGGTTGGAGAGACACGCACCAGGCTAGAGCTCGGTGCCACCCAACGGGCGATTCAGGCCATCACGGGCCACTCCACCACTCTCTTTCGTCCCCCCTACGGCGTGGACTCCCAGCCCTCAACGAGTGAGGAAGTGATGCCTATCGCAGCAGCGCAAAAGCTTGGCTATGTTACGGTTGCCGAGGGGATAGATCCGCGTGACTGGGAGCAGGGAGCCAAGAAGCGCACGGCAGAGCAGCTTGCCCAGAGCATTGAAGGCGATGCCTTGGCAGGGTCGGGCAGTATCGTCCTGCTCCATGATAGTGGCGGAGATCGAGCAGCCACGGTTGCGGCGATCCCGCTGGTCGTGGAGCGGCTTAAGGCAAAGGGCTACCAGTTTGTCACCGTCTCACAGCTCATCGGCCAGAGCCGAGCGGTCGCCTTCCCAAGCGTCACGGGTCGCCAGAAATGGCTCTCGCTCGTGGACAGAACCGTCTTTGCCGTCTCGTCAGGAACCGGGCGAGTGCTCAGTGGAATCTTTCTGTTCTCGCTCATCGCTGGGGCCATTCGCCTTCTGCTGACCGCTGCTCTTGCACTTCGTCATGCCTCCCAGACTCCACCGTTGACAGTCACTGGTTTTGAGCCGCTCACCTCGGTCGTCATCGCCGCTTACAACGAGGAAAAAGTCATCGTCCGCACGATTCAAGCGCTGCTGGCGGGTGACTATCCCAACCTCGAAGTAATTGTCGTGGATGATGGCAGCAAGGACAACACCGCAGGCGTGGTGCGCCAGGCGTTTGGGGATGACCCGCGCGTGGGGCTGATCGTTAAAGAGAACGGCGGTAAGGCAAGCGCTCTGAACCAGGGAATTTCCCTAGCCAGTGGCGAGCTACTCATCGGGCTGGATGCCGACACGCTCTTTGCTACCGACACGGTCAGCAAGCTTGTGCGTCACTTCTCCGACCCAACGGTAGGAGCGGTTGCGGGCAATATTCAGGTGGGCAACCAGGTCAACCGCCTGGCGCGCTGGCAAGCGCTAGAGTACACCACGAGCCAGAACTTCGACCGCCGTGCCTATGCGCTCCTCAATGCGATTCCCGTGATTCCCGGCTGCGTGGGTGCATGGCGTACTGAGGCGGTGAAAGCAGCGGGCCTCTACCAGACCGATACACTCGCAGAGGACGCCGACCTTACGTGGCGGGTGCGTATGGCGGGCTGGCGACTTATCTGTGACAACGAGGCCACGGCCTTCACGGAAGCACCAGAGCGGGTGAGTGAGCTACTCAAGCAGCGCTTCCGCTGGACGTTTGGGACACTTCAGGTGCTCTGGAAGAACCGTCGTACTTGCCTTAACCCGCGCTACGGTGCCTTCGGAATGGTGGTCGTCCCTCTGCTCTGGGTCTTTCAGTTTCTGCTTCCTGCCCTCGCACCTGCGGCGGATCTTGGGATACTCTTTGCGGCACTCTCGGGAAATCTGCTGGCAGCGGGTGGCTATCTCCTGTTCTTCCTCCTGCTGGAACTCTCGGCGGCGGCGCTGGCCTTGCAGCTCGATGGAGGCGTCCGCTACCGCCTACTCTGGGAGCTCCCGATCCAGAGAGTCGCCTACCGTTACCTTCTCTTTGCCGTCCTGATCCGCACCCTGAGGGCTGCTTTCTCTGGGATTCGTGCAAGCTGGGGCAAGCTAGAGCGTAGGGGTAGTGCTCGTATTCAGCTCAGCTCAAGGAAAACTTGAGAGGAACTTTTGACGAAGCCACTGTCGCACAAGAATAGGGGCAATCTTTCTGAGTATTTCAAGTGCAGGTATAACAAGGAAGAGAAAGCTTAGGGCTTAATGATCATGAACAACGACAACGATGATGACTTAGGACAAATGCTCCGCGCCGCCTCGGTGCCAGACCCTATCGGGGGGCATGAGCCAGCTCGCGAGCGCTTGATGGGCCGCGTGCGTCACCAGTTCCCTGTCGAAACGAGGGTTCGCATGCACTCGCCTCGACTTTACCGATCCCTTACAGCAGGTGCTGTCCTCGCTGGCCTGACCCTTGTGGTATTTCTCGCTTGGCCAGAGCAGAAAGCGGAAGCCTTGCCCAGTGAGGCACAGATGCAGCGGTTCTACGACCAGCATGAGACACACCACACCGCTCATTTCCAAGAGTCCGAGACGCAGCGATGAGAGTCATATGGGGAGTGATCCTCTTTCTGAGTGCCTATAGTAGTTGGCCTGCCATCGCACAGTCACCAGCGAAAAATCAGCCCATGGTCAAAACCGGAATCCATGCTGTGCCTGCGGCAACGAAATCAGGCGTTCCTGATCGGGTGGGAATCTGGCAGCTTGTGCGGCATGTTCCGGGAGAACACGCCCACTTTCTCTACGCCAGCAATAAACGAACCGTTTCGCTGTTTGTAACAGAGACTAAAAATAATCGCCCTCTCCAGCTACAAAAAGGCTGGAAGCCCGTTATCTTAGAGCGCGGCGTGAGTGCATTTATGCATCAAGATTCTCGCCACCCAGAGCGGAGCGCCCTCGTCTTTAAACACAAGACACAACGCCGAATGGTCATGGGCCACCTCACTGAGAGCGAGTTGGTCAACCTTGCAAAACGACTGCGCTAAGAACGATATAGACCCGTAATCGAAAACTATGAAAGCCCACTCTACCAATTCGGAAGGCAGTAGTCCGTTGCGGTGGGCGACGTGCCCCTAATCAATCCTCTGTGAAGGTGTCCTGGGCAGCGTCGCCCATCGCGAATGACACCGCTCTTCCATCTCGATACGTTCCCTGATCGCCTCCATGTATCAGAGCTTTGCGGCTCTGCTTCTCGGTGCTATCCAGGGGAAGGAAAGGTACTGCCATGATTCGGATGGAAACCATCGCCAACAACACGCTTCGCCTTGAGGAGAGCGTCCGCGCCACACTGCTTCAGGCAGACGAGGCCCTCCTCACCCAGGCTCTAGCAGGACATCATCCCACTGACCTTGCCGAGGTTATGGAGCGACTCATTAACGAGGACGCGATCCGTGTCTTTCGTGCTCTCGACTCAGAGCGTGCTGCCGAAGTACTTGATGAGCTGAACCAGCAAAAAGCCCGCTACCTGCTCGATAACGAGGTGCCTGAGCGCATCGCGGCCCTGCTGGATCTGCTTCCAATGGACGATGCCGCGGAGGTGCTCGCTGAGTCCGCCACGCCTGAGCGCCAGGAAGCCCTTCTAAGCCAGTGGACCGATCAAGAGGACGCCGCGGAGGTGCGCGAGCTGCTCTCCTACCCTAAGAGTAGCGCCGGTCGGCTCATGACCGAGAAGTTTATGCGCCTCACACCCGAGCTAACGGTTGAGGAAGCCTTTGCTGCCGTGCGCCAAGCCGATGCCGAGGTGGAGACACTCAGCGATCTCTATGTCATGGAGGGGCAGCGCCTTGTCGGAGTGCTCTCTCTGCGCGATCTGGTGCGAGCCAAGAGCGCACAGTGCCTCACCGACGTGATGACGCGCAATATTGTCTCGGTCAAGGTGGACACGGATCAAGAAGAAGTGGCCCGCCTCATCTCCCGCTACGATTTTCTTGCCATGCCCGTGCTCCATAGCGACGGCACGATGGCGGGGATCGTCACGGTGGACGACATCGTGGACGTCCTTACCGAGGAGCAGACCGAGGACGCCCTCAAGCAAAGTGCTATCTCAGCGGAGCCAGGGGTTATTAATGCCCCGTACTTTTCCGTCCCGATCTGGCGCGTGGTCAAGAGCCGTGTCGGCTGGCTCGTGCTACTCTTTGTCGCCGAGACCGCTACAGGAGCCGTCTTGCGCCACTTTGAGGACGAGCTCGCTAAAGTGGTGGCACTGAGCTTTTTTGTGCCGCTGCTCATTGGCACGGGAGGTAATACAGGGGCGCAGACTGTCTCGACAATCATTCGAGGCATCGCGCTTCGGGAGATTCGGGGCAGCGACACAGGCCGGGTTCTGGTGCGTGAGCTTATCTCTGGGGTGCTACTGGGTATCCTGCTGGGGCTCATCGCCTTTGGTCGTGCGATGCTCTGGGGCAGTGGGGTGCAACTCTCGCTGGTCGTGGCTCTCAGCATCCTGGCGATCTGTACTTGGGCAAACACCATCGGCTCCCTGATTCCGCTGGCGGCCAACAAGCTCAAGATTGATCCTGCGCTGGTCTCCGCGCCGCTCATCACTACGCTGGTGGACGCAACGGGCCTAGTGATCTACCTCACGATCGCTCACAAACTTCTAACCCAGCTCCATTAACTATGGCTTATGTGGAGCTGGAAATCTTATCTGGAAAACAGTGCCTTCTCCTAATGTGCTTCGCGCAGCGACACGGCCTCCGTGCGCTTCGACAATCGCTTTTACTATGGAGAGTCCGAGGCCAAACCCTCCCGTCATGCGAGCGCGAGCGGAATCGGCTCGCCAGAGACGTTCAAAGACACGGGAGATATCTTCCTCGGAAATGCCATGCCCCTCATCCGCAATACTGATACTTATCCCATCATTCTTTTGTTGGACGCGAACCTGCACACGACTCCCCTGAGGCGAGTGGCGCACCGCGTTATCCAGCAAGTTATCCAATACCTGTTGCAGGCGAAGTCGGTCGCCTTGAAGAGATGCGGGCTCGATATGAAGCACAAGCTGTACTCCTGCTTCTTCCGCACGAGCACGAATCGCCTCAGCAGACTCCGTGATTATTTGTGCTATATCGACCGGGACTCGCTCCTGCACCAAGGCTCCTGCGTCAGCGAGCGAGAGCGTCAGCAGGCTTTCTGTCAAACGCGTCAGGCGCTCGACTTCCGTTATAGTGATCTGAAGGGCACGCTGGTGAGTATTGGGGTCTTGCCGACGCAGGGCGACTTCGGCGGTCGTTCGCAGATTTGCAAGCGGCGAGCGAAGCTCATGGGCAGCGTCGGCAATGAACTGTGCCTGCCCTTCAAAGAGACTCTCCAGCCTAGCGAGCATGCCATTGATTCCCTCGGTAACATCTACTAGCTCCGCGTCCTCGGACAGGTGAGGCAACCGTAGACTAAGATCAGCGGTGTGGATACTTGCCGTCTGTTTCGCGATTTCACGGAGCGGTTGAGTGAGCCTTACTGAGAGGTTCCACGCAAACAGACAGGTGGCACCTGCGCCTAACATACCGATGAGCAGCATACGAAAAACGATGCTTCGCAGTGTACTCTGCAACGGAGCCATGGATTCGATGCAGAGAGCGATATTGCGAACTCCGTTATCCTCATATGGGTAATAGAGTGCGCGGTAGATTTGACCGTGTCGGTATAGATGGGTGAATACTCTCTTCCGCACGGTGCGCTTCTCAGAGCGAAGTGATACGAGCCCACGCTCCAGGACTATCTTCCCCGTCGCCTCGTTCCAGACAAGAATAGAATGAGACTCCGACCGGAGCAAGCTCCGGGGTATCTACCCGAATCCGGCTACGCCGGAGGTCAGAAAACAGCCTGACGTGACCCAGAAGGCACGTGAGCTGCTCACGACACAAAAGAGTCATTCGCGTTCGCTCAGCATTCCATGCGGACGCGGAGCAAGCTCCGGGGAATGTACCCGTACGCTATTCACATTGATTGAGCTACTCGTCGTCATCGCGATCATCGCGATTCTCGCCGCCATTCTCTTTCCGGTCTTCGCACAGGCCAGGGACAAGGCCCGTCAGGTCGCATGCCTCTCCAATGCCAAACAGATGGGTACAGCGGCGATGATGTACGCCCAGGACTACGACGAGCAGCTCATGGAGC
>JANNDD010000566.1:0-2112 GCA_031387365.1 Armatimonas sp.
CCCTTAATTGAATTAGCAATCCCAGCGCCGATTTGGCCAATGAAAACGCTTGATTTGAATCGTTTGCCAAGAATGCTGCGGCTTCGGCTTGCTCCAATCGATCGATAGCTCCCGCAACATCGCCAGCGGCCAGTCGTTGTCGCACTTCGAGCTTCAGCAAATCGAGTGACGGAGCCGTTGTCTGAGGTTGGTTGGCTACGTCACTCGCATAACTCGACGAAACGATTATCGCCTCGGCTCGCTGTTCCCAATATTTACCGAACCGCTGAGCGATCGTATCTTTCGCTTTCATTTTAGCCGGCAAAACCAGGGGTGGGATTTTTAGTTCTCCATTATTTTGAGCAACTATCAAGGTGATCTCCGCACCGGCGAAGGGATCAAAAGCAAGTCTGTACGTGAGAAAATCCCCCTACCATCGCGCTCGGCTTGCTCCAAGTTCCGCCGGATCATCGCCTGAATCTCTTCGACTGTCGCTTCTGCACTTGGTAGCTCCCACCATTCAGCCAAAGGTAGTCCCGTTTCTGGGCCAAGCTTACAGCCCTCAGGAAGCTCCATATGCGTATCTTGCGCCGCCGTCAGCGCGTAGTCCTGGGGCGAACCATCGAAGCGAATCGGGTTTTGGCAAGCGTCCAGAAGCGCCTGGTATGCATCCGCGCTCATGTGCCCCGTCTCAATCTCGCTTCGCCGTCCAAACACGTCCACGCTGTAGAGCTTTTGTCGGGTAGGAAACAGCAGGCGAGCGGCAGATACCAGATTGTTAGAGCCGTACTGGTCTACCTTCGATTCTGATCGGTCTGTATTCGATTCAGAGCGGGAGAAAGCAGCCTCCCTAAGGGGGCTGCCCTCCCGTGTCTGAATCTCTGACTTAGAAACTCTTTTGTCTAGAGTTTCTTTTGTAGTGTCAAATCTACGTACACGCTCCGTCTGACACAGCAGCTTGTCATTCGGATCATCCAGGGCGAGGCGTTGCTGGTTGTCTTTTGGGTAGTCTTTCATAAGTCCCCTCTCTGAAACCACTGGTCGGCAAGGCGGTAGTAGAGGCGTGTACGCGCCAGCTTGCGCTCGTGGGCGCTTGTAAGGGGCTCTCCTGAGGGCTTCTCGACTACCACCAAGCCCGACTCTACAAGCGCTCCCACCGCCCGGCTCACCGAGTCACGGCTTTTGCCTGTCTTGCCCACAAGCTGGCTCTGACTGATCCAGTCACGCCACTTACGGCCATGCACATTATTTTTATGGCCAGATGTGCTGTCGTCGCTAATCCAACCCAGCGTCTGCCGCACCACGACCAAGAGAACCCGCAGCTCAGTGTCAGTGAGCCGGGGAAGTAAGCGGTCGATCAGGATCGAGGGTACGGGCACTACGGGGCCAAGCGCAGCCCAAGGGGAGCTTGCCTGCTCCCCCTTAGATGTTGGCTGTCCGCTCATGACCTTGGAGTGTCTGGAGAGGCGTAATCGCCTCGTATTGCGGCCGTGAGGAAGCGGGCGGGGTTTCTGGCACCGCGAGCCGGGAGCCATTCCAACTGAATCTCAATGCTCTCAATGGGAAACTCTGCCAGGAGCTTTCTCACTTCATGCTCTGGCACCCCGACTGCGAGCATGGCATGGTACGCCTCCCCTTCGCGGCCTTCTGGGATCGGCTCCGGGGGCGTGTTGCCAAGCTGCTCGGCAACGATCACCTCCGCCTGAGCGCGAGGGGTCGCATAGCGCTCACGAGAGCGCTGGACAATCTCCTCACGAGCAACGGGTCGGTATGGCTTCTCGCTTGCTTGTGCCTGCGGCACTATGTCCACCGGCACCCCCACCCGCTTAGAGAGCGAGTAAGTATGTTCGGCACTTGGGAAGATTAGCGGCGCACCATCGAAAGTGTAGGCGGCGAGAAGCTGGAGGCGTTGCTGCACCTGGTCAGGATGGAGACCGAGGGTTTCCGCAAGCGACTCCACAACAGCCCTCACTTCTCCCATGGCCCCTTGGAAGGTCAGGAGAGCAACGAAGATCTGGAGCAGCTCAGGCGGCAAGACGCGCAGAAGCCCAGAGAGCCGCAGATTGGGCGAGAGTACGAGTTGCACGGGCTGGCTGGGGTGGTGCAGAAGGAGCACTAGAGCCGTTTCTGGAT
>JANNDD010000582.1:0-8875 GCA_031387365.1 Armatimonas sp.
AGGATTGAAACGCTTTATAGTGTCATCGGACTGTCTAACTTATGGTTGCACCCGGCCTTCGAGCCGGGTGAGGATTGAAACCTCTCGCCCGTGGAGTGGCTTGTGCGCACGATCAACGTTGCACCCGGCCTTCGAGCCGGGTGAGGATTGAAACGCTCTGCACCTTGGTAAAGAACGCCTTCTCTGTCGTTGCACCCGGCCTTCGAGCCGGGTGAGGATTGAAACCGGGTTCGCGGGAATCGTGACGATGCTGTACTCAAGTTGTACCCGGCCTTCGGGCCGGGTGAGGATTGAAACCCACTGAACGACTTGGACATTGCCGACCAGTTGATTGCCTGGATCGCAGCTGCCTCACCGTTTGCGGCCTGTCCCATCACGTTGCACCCGGCCTTCGGGCCGGGTGAGGATTGAAACCGTGATTTTATTGCCCGGCGTGTTGATCCACTGGGAGTTGCACCCGGCCTTCGGGCCGGGTGAGGTAGCTCGCCTGTTAGCCTGTGAAGCTCATGAGCGCGCCTCTAAGGCTGTTAATATCGGTGTCGCGACATAGACCTTCCCCCAGGAGCGCCCCGTCTTCTCGACCAACACCCCCTCTCGCTCCAGATACGCAATCACCTGCCGCGCCGTAGGATCGGACACTCCTAGCAGCTCCTGAACGCGCAGTGCCGTCACATACGGATTATCGAAGAGCGCATCCAGCAGTGCCACCGCCCGCGGCTTGGAGCGCAGCTTCTCGCGCAGCTCCTCGCGCAAGGCAAACAGCTTCCCTGCCTGCACCACACCCTTCTTGGCCGTAACCGCTACGCCCTCTAGAAAGTACAGCAGCCAGCCCCGCCAGTCCGCGTGCGTGCGTACCCGCTGCAGCGAGTCGTAGTAGCCCTGGCGGTGCGCCTCGATGTACTCCGAGAGGTAGAGCAACGGCTGATCCAAGCGCCCCCGTTCGATGAGAAATAGCGTGATGAGCAAGCGGCCCACACGCCCATTGCCATCCAGAAACGGGTGGATCGCCTCGAACTGCTCGTGGAGCAAGGCACACTGAATCAGCTCGGGGAGCGTATCACGCTCGTGGGCAAATCGCTCCCAGTCCGAAAGACAGTCCATCAAGTGCTCAAGGGGCGGTGGCACATAGGCAGCCGTTGCCAGCGTGCTCCCCGGAGCCCCGATCCAGTTTTGAGAGCGCCGAAACTCGCCGGGCGTTGCTACATTGCCGCGCACGCCTTCCAGCAGCTTGCCATGGATCTCCCGCACCAAGCGCAACGAAAGCGGCAGCTCGGAGAGCCGCTCAATCCCATACTCCAGCGCCGTGATGTAGTTACGCACCTCGCGCAGGTCTTCCTCAACCGCTTGATGGGGCTCCACCAGCTCATCCAGGAGCACATCAGCCACCTCCGCACGTGTCCCCTCGATGCGCGACGACAACACCGCCTCACGCCGAACATAGGGCTGAATGAGCAAATGGGGATTCGGAAGCGTGCGCCCCAGCCCCGCCAGCTCCGAGAGGGCCGCATCGGCGCGAGAGAGCGCCAGGACCAGCGCGGGATCGTAGACCAGCTCGGGTGGCAAGGGTGCAGGCACAAACGCCGCATAGCCCTGCGGTGTCTGGACAACCCGCCCTGCGTCTGTATTGGTATAGTCTGCTGGGTTCATCTTTTAAAGAAAGATACCATAAATTTAGAAAGGCGGGGAGGCTTTGCAAAAAACTTGGAAAGTGATGTCGGGATCATCCTCTACTCTGCTGGAACGGGTTCCAGACAGCCTTCTCGAACCAGCCGGGCAGGGAATCCGTTTTCAACTCCAGAGTAACGCCATCGGTGATCTCCGCGATCCAGATACGCTCATGGCGGGAGTTATCAAAGATGTAGGCACGGTTTGAGTAGCGAATCGCTTCCGAGAGCAGCTCCAGGGAGCGGTGGTAGCGGCTGATGATCTTATCTTCCGGGACGGGATGGCCGCCCATCTTCACCCGGTGGCGCACGCGGGAGATATTGATGAGTGGATCTTCTGTGGCGACATAGTAGAGATAGGTACGGTAGCCACGCCTCTGGGCCTTGCGGAGAAGCTCTACTTTGTCGGGTGAGGACATGACCGTCTCAAAGGTGAACGACGTCCCCCGCTCGATAAGCTTCTGCCGGATAAAGTCGGAGGCCACCGATGCGAAGTAAGCGTTCACACTCACCTCCCAGAACGAAAGCAGGTTGTCATTGAATCGGAGTGCATGTGCCTCATCGAGGAGATCCGCCTTGGCAAGGAGCGTGGACTCGCGAAAGAAGGGGAGTATCTCTTCCTCCGTGCTCTCGATCCCATAGTTTTTCAGGTTCAGGAAGTCTCGTTGGGCGATCTCTTTCTCGATCTCATCGGGATTGATATAGATGCCCAGCAGCTCGGGCCGAATGACCGACTTGATGGTGCTCTTTCCGGAGCCATTGGGCCCGGCGAACATGCGCAGGCGAGGTGGCTCCAGATTCATCGGCGCTGGAGCTGCTGGCCCACTGCCACCCGTGTTGGATGGGGCAGGCTCTTGATCGTCTTACAGGTTCCGTCGGGGAAGACCTCGACCAGGGCGCCCTCACGCGCTTCGATGACGCTACTGCCTGAGGTCAGAGCCGCCCAGTAGGCTTGCTTAATCGCCGCATCCGCAAGCTCTGGGATATGGACTTCCAGATAGTTGAGACTCTCTTCCGATATCTTCATTGTGCCCCTATTGTACCGTCACTCCGCCGTAAGCCCCCACGCAAACGCCCGAATTCGCTCCAGCTTTTCCTCCGCCGAGCCATGCCCTTCTGCCTGCTCCAGCAACCAGTGCCCCACCCCCGCCCGATCCAACGTCTTTCCCCCCTGCCCCCCGATAACGGGGGAAGCCTCCGAGGATAAGGGTAAGGTCGGTGGAAGTAGCGCCTCGATGTCCACCCGCCGCACTCGCACCGTCCGATGTCCCAGCTTAGTCGAAGGAATCTTCCCATCGCGCACTTGGTCGCGCACCGTATGCTCCGAAAGCCGCAGAATCTCCGCCGCTTCTTTTATCGTCAACCAATCTTCCATAACACCTCTCCCCCTAGCCCCTCTCCCGGGCGTTCGTGCCTCACTGGGAAAGGGGAATCTGTTTGTTGTCTTGGGCCGGGGCGCGAAGCCCCGGCCCGCTTACTTATTCGCCGATTACCTCGCCACGAAACACCCGGTTCTGCCCCGTGACTGACAGCAAGAGCACTTCGAGCCGTGGCGGCGACCACCACAGCACCGAGACCGCCCAAACGCCGGGATGGGAGCGTATCAGCGAATCCAGCACCTCGCGCGGAGGACGAGATACATATGGCTCCGGGCATGGCTCCAGAACGTACTCTGCCCGCTCCTCGTGCACCAGCACTTCCAGCCCACCAGGGCAGATTTCCCACGCCGCACGGCACGCAAGGCACACCCGGAACGTGCGCCACTGGCCATCGGTACACAAAGTGCCAGCGAGCACTAATTGATCTTCTGTGCCGCAAAGGTCACACGCCACACCCAAGAGCTTTCCTAGAGTGGGTGCCGCCCCTTTCGGGGCGGCGAGAGAAGCCGGGGCGCTCATAGAGAAGCCCCCGCAGGAATCCGAACCCGGCGGCGTGACAGATGCCACTGAGCCAGAGGCGAGATGCGCACCTGAGGAGCAGGAGGGGCAACCAAGGCGGCTTTAGCCGCTTCCAAGAGCCGAAGCCGCTCCGCTTCTTCTTCCGCCCGATTCAGCAAGAGCGGAACCATGAGTGCATGCTTGCAGATAAGAGGATCAATCTGGAGTCCAAGATCAAACGCCTGCCCATTGACACGATCAAGGCGCTGCTGATCCGGGCAGGAGCACCGCCCCGTTTCGCGGCAGACCACATACTGAGCCTGCGCTACAACCCCGGTTTTAGGATCTGCGACAACCGGAGCGATGATACAAACCGATTCCTGCCGCACTTCCCCAAGTGCGTACAAATACCAGCCCTGCGCCGCGCGAGCTTCGCGCATTTCCCGCTGCGTGGCAACATGCGCCAAGAGCATGTTACAATCCAAATTGGTAGCCATTTCGGTGGCTTCTTTCCGAGCGCCGGGGGACTTTTCGACGAGACCTCCCCGGCGCTCTTCCCATTTCTGGGCGATTAGTCGGGCAGTGCCCGCCACCAATATTATACCCTATACCAAGCAAAATCAAACAATTATTTGCCTTATTTTCTGTACTCTATTTTCTTTTTTATTGCAAACTAATTAGTTATAAATCCAGCGATACTGACCACCCCGCGCCACTGCGACGGCGGCGGCGAGACAAGCTGACCGAGCTGCACCCGCACCCCGTGCCGACCGCCGCGCCGCGCCCAGCCCACCGGAGCACAGAAGCCCTGCCCCTGCCACAGCATGTGAGAGAAAGGCTGATGACACGCTTCCCCTGGGGGGCGGGAGGGGGATAGGTAAAAAATCAATGAGAATCCAACGGAATCCGTTGTTAATTCCTCTGCGATAGCCTATACTTTAGCACAGGAGAAAAAAGCATGAGTACCATCACCGCCGTAAAACCGCAGAATGCCTCACTGGCACGCGAGGTCACACTACGCCAGGGGCCCTTCTGGCCCTCGTTTGAGCAGTTTCGCACGCAAGGGAACTCCGCGCTCCAGGGCGTGACATCGGGCCAAGTCGGCACCTTAGTGACCAAGAGTGGGCAGTACCGCATCCTCACCGAGAGTGACTTCCAGAGTCTCTACGGCCTCGCGCGCGATGTGGAGCGCTTGCGTGGTGGGATGCGAGTTGTGCTTGCTACAGCGCGGGCGGCCCAGCTCCATCCTGATGAGGCCACGCTAGAGGCCTTGACAGAGGCCGTGATGCTCATGGGGGATCTGCCGCTCCTTCCCACACGGAGCCAGTTTGAGCCCCTCAAGCCCGAAGGACTAGACCTTGAGGATGCCGACGATGACCTTGATTTAGAGAACATTCCTCGCCCCCTTGTAGCAGAGGAGCGGCGATGAGCCTCGCCGAGCTGGAGCGCTCTTTGCAGGAGCTTTCCCACGGCGACGAGGCACTCAGAACCGTTCAAGCCTTCGCGCAAGATCTGAGCCGCAACGAGCGGGTTCAGCTCTTTAATGCCTCGGGGGCCTTGGTACGCTTTCCCATACACTACGAAGCTGCCGTGGCACAAGGAGTGATTGCTGACACCGAAGATGAGTTTGTTCTGCTACAAGGCGATATTATCCGCACCGATGCCGCCTATCTCCTCGGAGAGCGCCTTGTGGGCAGGAGCTATGCCATCGCGAACTCGACCTGTGATCTCGTCCCGGGGCGTCGTGAGTATGCTCTCCTGCTGCCGCTTCATCCCATCTTACGCACCGAGTCTTCCGCGAAAGCGCAGCTAGGCGAGCTGCTCAGCTTCCGATCCAACCGCCGTATGTATCTTCCTCCGCTTCCGGGCGATAGCCCTGATGTGGTGGGCAATGCGATTGTTTTCGATGGTGTAGCAGGAATCCGAATGGACGATGCTATTTTGGCAGAGCGTGTTGCCTCATTGAGTTTGGTAGGTTGGCGCATCTTTGGCTCCCACCTACGCGGTGTCCTGACCCGAGCAGGGGAGAGTGAAGCTACCCTGCGCCGAGCATTCACCGAGAGCAGTTAGCGATAGGTTTGCACTTATTGCACTTATCGAATAAAATTCTACTATTATGAGCACCCTAATCGCCGAATCGCTTCCTCCCACAGGACTATCGGAAAAAGAGCGCCGTAGCGCACGTGCTACTAGCCAAGCTCTAAGCGGACTTGCCCGACAGCGCCCACACTCAGCAATGCTGGAGGTCACCGATGATGATGGGAAGCGTACCGAACTGGCTCTGCCTACGGAGGCACTGGCACTGGTGGCACGAATGCTCCAGCAACTCTCGGAGGGGCGCACGGTTACGCTCGTGCCCACCGGTGGGGAGCTCACCACACGTCAAGCCGCTGCGATTCTTGGGGTCTCGCGCCCTTATCTGGTGGCCCTGCTTGATGCAGGTGAGATTCCCTTCCACCGAGTGGGCACGCATCGCCGAGTGCGCTACGAAGACCTCAGAACCTACCAGGAGCGTAAACGCGAGGTGGGCTTTGCGGCCCTAGCCGAACTGACCACTCAGAACGAGGCACTTGGCCTCTATGATGAAGAGTAAGAGGTTCGGCCTGCTACTACTTGAAGAATCCCCGGATCTCGTTTGCGATGCCATCCGTCGCCACCGTGCCACACTGAAAACGCCCCCGAAGACCATTGAGCAGTACCTGGAGCGCCTCGCGCGCTGTGGTATCCCTAAAACTGCCGAGCATCTCCGATCTATGATAGAGACAGGTGCTGTGCTCTAAGTCATACTCTTGACAGGCAAACGTCCGTGTGATAGTATCTAACCTATGGCGGCGAACCACGAGCAAGGTTCGCCGCTTTCGCTTTCGTGGTTCGTCTACCAGATAACTAAGAGATCAAGAGAACCACACCCCATGAAAGCAAAACTTAACAGCCTCCTCGACGACGTTTCCGGCAAGTTCGGCGACAATGTCTTTGCTCGAAACCCCTCGGGCCTTTATCTTCGCAAGAACACACTCGCGGAGCAACCCAACTCGGAGCGACAGATGTATGTCCGCGATCGCTTCAGTGTCTTCGCTGCCCGCTGGGCAACACTGACCGAAGAGCAGCGTGTCGGTTGGAACAGCCTTGCGGGACAGATCACCAAGACCGGCAAGTACGGCGACCTCTACAACCCCACGGGCCACCGGCTCTACATCGCGCTCAATGCGACCCGTGGTGAGTTCGTCCTCGCCGCGCTGGACGATGCGCCACTCGCCATCGAGCCCACGGTTCCTGTTGCTGACTTCGTGCCCACTCTCAATGTCACCGTCGCGGGGGAACTGGAGTTCAAGCTGAGTTCAGAAGCAACCGCGCTTGCTTCCAAGCTACTTGTCTTTGCTACAGAGCCCATGTCAGCGGGTCGGAGCGTGATCCCGGATGCCAGCTTCCGACTTACCACCACAGCAGCCACAGGCGACGCGCTCAACCTTAATCTGGGCGAGGCGTACGAGGGCAAGTTCGGTGTTCCTGCGGGTGGGGTGAAAGTCGGGGTGAAGATCATCCCAGTGAGCGCCTCCGGCTTCCAAGGAGCGCCACAGAGTTCACTGATCATCGTCACGGCGTAAGGCCATGCACACCCTCGCCGTACTAACCGACGAGGCCGAGAACCGCCTGATAAACGCGCTCATCGGCCTCGTCGTCGCCCTCACCTGGTGGCTACGCGCCCAGCCCAAGTTCCGAAGCGCCAGACGTAGGGCACTGCGGCGGATTCGAGATCGCCGCCGCAAACGAAAGGAGAAAGCCAGTGCTGACACCGACGAAGACCACCCAAGCCAGCCGTTCCTGGGCGAAAGAGCGTCCCATAGCCCCCATGCGACGGGGGAACGCATCAAGAAATGAGAGACAAGGAGACTCATCCCATCAAAACACGCATCACAAAAGCCCTGAAGAAGACTACTGGCACACTAAAGCCCGTAGCGCTTCCACCTCCAGCGGCGGCTTCCACTACTGCGAAACTAGCCGCCGTGAAGGCACCGACAGCAAAGCCTAAGCTCCTCTCACTGCCTAAGCCGAAGACCACGGTGAACCCAACTCCCAAGCCCATTGAGACGCCACTGCTTGGCCCGCCGGTTGTCGTAGCGATGCCAGCTCCTACCCTGGAACCAACTGAGCTCGTCGAGCCCGTGATCCAGAGCAAGCCTCTGATTATCACAATTCCCCCCGAGATCCCCACGCCACCCGCCGAAGCTGCGATCCCAAAGCCCAGCGGCGTGGTAGAGTTTCCGCTTGCCCCAGAGAAGCCGCCAGTGACGGACGCTACAGTTCCTACAGGCTACATCGTGGTCGAGAGCGACGACACCACACCAGCGCCCCAGACAGCGCAGAGCACTGCCACCGATATGCCTCTAGCTGTCAAACCGCCACCCGCACCTACTGTCCCGACAGTCACGATTCCACCCAGCCATGCTGTGGAAGAAGTCTCCAGTATCCAGATCGGGGATGTGCTCATCATTGCGGTCAAGGTGCAGCCTGCTCCCGCACCGGAGACAACGTCATGACCGACGAGCAGCGCAAAGAAAGAAACGCCCACAACCTCACCGAGTGCAACCCGGCTTTCAGGCTGAAGGTCGCCGCGATTCTGACGGACATGGAAGGGCACGGCTGGCGGCCACGCATCCAGGAGGGCTGGCGAAGCCCAGCGCGGCAAAAGCAGCTCCTCGCCGACGGCTACACGAAGGTTGGGTGGGGGATGCACAACGCGACCACGGGGGACGGGAAAGCCGACTCCTTGGCCGCCGACATCCTCGACGATGACCGGCCCAACCACGAGAGCACACGGTTCTTGCTCATGCTGGCCACCAGCGCCAAAGCCCACGGCTGCGTGACGGGCATTGACTGGGGACTCGCACAGGAAGACCGCGACACGATCCGCTCGGCCATCGCAAGCCGAGACTTCGATACGAAGATCGAAGTAGGCTGGGATCCCTGCCATGTCCAAATCGGAGACATAAGCATCCAGGAAGCCAGAAACGGAGCACGGCCATGAAAGACGAGCAGCTCTGGAAAAGTAAGGACTCAGTGATGGGCAGCTTGATAGCGAGCGATACGGTGGCGCACGTTCTCAATCACGTGTGTCACCACTCCCTGCACCAGGAAACGAATCTCAGGAATCCGCCCTTCACCGTTAATCGGCTCAAGGTAAGGGAGTATCTCATCATTGTTGGGGATGCAAATGCGCTTGCAGGTCTGTGCCATGCCATCCACTAGGGCGATCACTAGATCACCGTTCCTCACCGTCTCGGCAGGTTGGACGAAGATAATGTCACCGTCTCGAAGCACGGGCTCCATGCATTC
>JANNDD010000595.1:0-7530 GCA_031387365.1 Armatimonas sp.
CGACTACGATTATGCTCAGGCGTTTATCAAGGCGATCCCCAGCGCCGATAAGATCGCGGGCTTCTACATGGGCTGCGATGGCTTTTTCTGGGGACGAGACTTTCTCACCAAGACCACCAATCTAAAGAGCACTCGCCCGACCGTGATGCAGAAGCAGTGGCACTCGTTTGCGCTCTGGGGCCGTCTCGCCTACGCGCCCGACCTGCCCACCGCGGCCTTTGAGCGGCTCACGTCGGCGCACTTTCCGCGCACGGATACCCCAAAGCTCATCGCGGCATGGGCAGCTGCCTCCAAGACCTTCCCGCTCATCACGCGTTTTTTCTGGGGCGACATTGACCTGAAGTGGTTCCCGGAAGCTTGCCTCAGCCACCCACGACACCAGGGCTTTTACACGGTTCGGCACTTTATGGAGGGTGGCACGATGCCCGGTGCGGGTGTCCAGAATATCATCGACTGGCGAAATAAAAAGCCCAGTGGTGTCACGCCATTGCAGCTCGCGCAGCTGCTTCAGGGCAATGCGACGCGTGCACTCCAGGCTCTTCCTGCACTTCAGCGCACCAAGCCCAAGAATACAATCGAGTACACGGCCACGCTGGGAGATATCGAGGCCATGGCGCACTTGGGTCTCTACTACGCCGCGAAGATTCAGGGAGCCTGCGCCCTTGCCCTCTTCGATAAGACCGGTGAGCTTGCCCAGCAGAGTAGTGCCGTACAGCATCTGGAAGCAGCGCTTGCTCATTGGACGCACTACGCGACTGCCTACACGCGCCAGTACGTCCAGCCTGTTCTCTACAACCGTGTGGGCTGGGTTGATATCCCCAAGCTCTCTGAGAAAGTTGCGGAAGACATCAAGCTCGCCCACGACTGGAAGCCAGGGACGATTGATGAGAGCAAGCTCAAGCGCCCTGGAACCGAGACGGGATTCAAAAAATGAGAACGCTAGCGACCCTGCTCTGCCTCTTCGCGCTGCTCATAAGGCTAGAGGCAAAGCCCGCCGATGCCCCTAAGCCAAACATTATCCTGATCTTGGCTGACGATCTCGGGACGGGGCATGTGGGCTGGCAAAACCCAAAGGTCAAGACACCCCATCTGGATCGTCTGGCCTTGGCGGGAGTCCGGCTCAACCGCCACTATGTCGCCCCGGTCTGCTCGCCCACGCGGGTTGCGCTGCTGACCGGGCGCTACTGGAGCCGGTTCGGGTGCAACGGGGCCTTGCCCAGCGAGCTGGACTCCCCGGCGGTCGCGATGCCTTCCGGCACACCCACGCTCAGTGCGTCTCTCAAGGCTGCGGGCTATCGGACGGCGCTGGTCGGGAAGTGGCACCTCGGTGCGCCCCTTGAGTCCGGCCCAGAGAAGTTTGGCTTCGACCACTTCTACGGGCTCCGCGTGGGGGGGATGACACCGCTGAGCCACCAGTGGCTGGGGGAAGGCAAGTCGGCGCTGTGGCGAAATAAAAACGTCGTTGAGGAGCCCGGCCACATCACCGATCTACTGGCCCACGAAGCCGTAGAATGGATCGGGAAAAGCTCCAAGAAACCGTTCTTTCTCTACCTGGCGTTCACCTCGCCGCATGTCCCTCTGAGCGAACCAGAGCCCTGGATGAACCTCTATAAGAGCCCCAATATAGATCTTTCCCATCAGCTCTACTGGGCCGCGATTTCACACTTAGACGATGCCGTGGGCAAGGTGGTAGCTGAGCTGGACCGCCGAGGGCAGCGCAACAACACGCTAATTATCTTCCTAAGTGATAACGGAGCACCAGGGCAACCCAACCGCATGCAGGTTAAACAAGACCTCGAAAACTACCCTAAGGTGCCACTGCCAGGGGAGAATCCGCCCTTTCGTGGAGGTAAAGGCGCTGTCTATGAAGGCGGTATTCGTACACCCGCCTTTGTCTCCTGGCCCGGGAAGCTCGCGCCTCGTGTCTGCGAAGTCCCGGTGAGCATTACGGACTGGATGCCAACGCTCAGTGCGCTGGTTCGCTGGAAACCAAAACAGGATCTGAAGTGGGACGGCCTTGATATCCTGCCCGTGCTCCTGGGGAGTGCGGCACCGCCAGAGGCTCGTGTTTTTTATACGAAAGGCCCTAACCGTGCCTCTTCGATCAGCGATGATCACTGGAAGCTCGTAGTGACCGACAAGGCTGTGGAGCTCTATAACCTCACAGAGGACATTGCCGAAAAGAATAATCTCGCGGCTCAGAACCTGGAGCGGGTTCGGCAGCTACGCGTACAACTGGAGGCACAAGTGTCAAGAGATAACGATGCCGTGCCCCAACAAAAAGAACCGAAGGCACTAAGATGATGTCTCCTGAACGCGGTTTCGTGAGTGCACAGCCGGCAACGACATGGGAGGAAGGACTGCTCTCGGGCAACGGCACGATTGGAGCCAATGTCCTGAGTCGTCCGTTGAATGAGCGCATTATTTTTACCCATGAGCGTCTCTTCATGCCGATGGGGGCACCTACGATGCCACTTGATCAGTCCGCGAGATTGTTCGAGGTTCGGAAGCTGATCGAGCGCGGACTGTACCAGCAAGCGACCGAGCTACAGTTCAATCTCTCTGGGCAGAAAAGCTTCTTGTACCCCGATAACTTTGTGCCCGCCTTCGATCTCACCATCAGTAGCACAAGCCAGGGAGCGGTGCAGGGCTACGCCCGCTCGGTGGATTTCCAAACCGGCGAGACGCTCGTCCGCTGGTCAGACGACCGTGGGACTTTTGAGCGCCGCCTGTTTGTCTCCCGTGCAGACGGCGTGGCAGTGCTGGCAATCACCGTCTCCACTCCCAATACCCTGAGCTGTCAGCTCGCTCTGGCGCCTCGGGAGAGCAGCGACGAGTTTAATAGCGACAGCGATGTGGCCAAGAGCTCCGACACCGCGTTCCGGCAGTATGTCTCCGACATCCAAAGCACGGCTACCGAGAGCTCGCTGACGTACCACAACCGCTACCCGAAGGCGTACCCTGGCAGTATCCATTTGCTGGAAGGGTTTGCGCGGGTGATTCTCCAGGGCGGGAAAGCCGAAGCGCAGGCGAACGGCACGCTGGTGGTTGAAGGCGCGGATCACATCCTGCTCCTCGTTGACCTTTGGCCGGTCTACGATCCCGATCAGTCGGAAATACAAAACCGAGATGCTGCTCTCGCGGCGCTGCCCGGCGACTACCCCACGCTGCTCCAGCGCCACGCAGCGCTCCACGGCGAACTCTTCAACCGGATGCGCCTCGACCTCGGCGGCGGCGACGACCATCATCGGACGACTGAGGAGCTACTCGCAGAGTCCACCTACGCGAACCCGAACCGTGCTCTGATCGAGAAAGAATTTGATGCGGGGCGCTACAACATTATCTGCAGCACCGGCGAGCTACCGCCGAATTTGCAGGGGGTCTGGGGCGGTACCTACGTCCCCGGCTGGGCCAGTGACTACACGCACAACGGCAATGTCCCCTCCGCCATCGCCGCCAACTTGATGGGCAACCTGCCCGAGCTGATGCTCGCCTACACGTCCTATATTGAGTCGCTCGTTCCGTGGCTGGAGATCAACGCCAAGCACTTGTTTGGGGCGCGTGGCATCGTCCTGCCCTCGCGCACGTCCACCCACGGGTTCAACAACGCCCTCGCGCCAAACTTCGCCGGAGGGTTCTGGGTGGGGGGCGCAGGCTGGGCCGCGCATTTCTTCTACGACTACTATCTCTACACCGGCGACCGTACGTTCTTAGCGGAGCATGCCCTGCCGTTTATGGAGAAAGCGGCGCTGTTCTTCGAGGACTATCTTGACGAGGGATCTGATGGGAAGTGGGTCTTCTCGCCAACACAGTCGCCCGAGAATACCCCCGGAAACTCCAAGTCCCAGGGCACGTTCAACGCGACGATGGATGTTGCCGTGGCCAAGGAGCTGTTACTTAACACGATTGCCGCCTCGCGCGAGCTGGGGGTGAACGCCGACAGGATCCCGCTCTGGCAGCGAATGCTAGACAAGATGCCGGACTACCAGGTGGACGAGCGTGGCATCCTCAAAGAATGGCTCACGCCGCGGCTTGAGAACAACGACAGCCACCGGCACTCGTCCCAGCTCTATCCCCTCTACGACGGCATCCCTGACGAGATCACGCGTCGCCCTGAGCTTCGCGCCGCCTTCACGAAGAGCATCGCCTTCAAGCTCGATAACTACTGGCAGAACAACCAGCGCGGGTTCATGTCCTTTGGCCTAGTGCAGCTGGGACAGGCCGCTACCAGCCTGGGTGAGGGGGAGCTGGCCTACCGTTGTTTGGTACAGCTCGTCAATCGGTACTGGCTAAGTAATCTTGCCTCGATGCACAATCATCGCTCTTTATTAAACATGGACATCAGCGGTGGGATGCCCTCGGTGATCCTCAAGATGTTGGTTGCCTCGGAGCCTGGCAAGCTCACGCTGCTGCCCGCGCTTCCTAAAGCCTGGCCAACCGGGACAATTGAAGGTGTCTTATGCTGTGGCCAGATTGAAGTGCGACGGTTACACTGGACACCCGATGGCCTTGAATGCACTCTCCGCTCGGGCAAGGCTCAGACGATCTTGCTCGAACTGCCCGACGCGAGCCAGCGCACGCTGATACTGCCAATTGCTCAAGACGTGACCATGAGGGTCACGTATGGAGAACAACCATGAAACTAGCCAAACCCAATATCGTCTTTATTCTGGCGGATGATCTCGGCTACTCCGATCTGGGGTGCTACGGGAGCGAGATCGCGACCCCGAACTTAGACACACTTGCCAAGAACGGTCTGCGCTTCACCCAGTTCTACAACACGGCGCGCTGCTGGCCAAGCCGGGCGGGGCTGCTCACGGGCTATTACGCGCAGCAAGTCCACCGAGATGCCTTGCCAACCGTGCCCGGAGGCGTCCCCGGCGTGCGGCAGACCTGGGCGCGCCTGCTACCTGACTTCCTCAAGACTGCGGGCTACCGCAGCTATCACAGTGGTAAGTGGCATCTTGATGGAAAGGTGCTCGACGGTGGCTTCGACCGGTCGCTCAACATGAACAACCCCGGAAATTTTTTCACGGCGAGGGGCAACGCCCTTGACGATAAGCCCGTGCGCCCCCCCGCCGAGGAGAGTGGCTACTATGCCACGATCGCCACGGCGGATCATGCGATCGTGTGCCTGAAGGATCATGCCACAAACTACCCCGACCAGCCCTTCTTTCAGTACGTTGCCTTCCACGCGCCGCACTTCCCGCTCCACGCGCTGCCCCAAGATATCGCCAAGTACCGCGACAAGTATCTTATGGGTTGGGACGCGATGCGAACCGCGCGCTTTGGCCGGCAGAAGAAAATGGGCATTACCCAGACAACTCTCTCCGCGCTGGAGCGCGACATTGGCCCGCCCTACGCCTTCCCCGATGACATTAAGAAGCTCGGCCCCGATGAGGTGAATCGCCCGCTGCCGTGGAGCGAGCTCACGCCGGAGCAACGGCGCTTCCAGGCGACGAAGATGGCGATCCACGCCGCCATGGTAGACCGTATGGATCAGGAGATCGGGCGTATTATCGCGCAGCTCAAGGCGATGAAGGCCTACGAGAACACGGTTATCTTCTTCGCCTCCGACAATGGCGCTAGTGCGGAGCTGATGGTGCGCGACGGCGGCCACGATCCCGCCGCGCCACCCGGCAGTGCGAAGAGCTACCTCTGTCTCGGCCCCGGGTTTTCCAGCGCCTGCAACACGCCTTTTCGAAGGCACAAGACCTGGGTTCACGAAGGGGGCATCACCACGCCACTCATTGCACACTGGCCTGCGGGCATCCGCGCCCGCGGGGAGCTTCGTCGCACGCCAGGGCATCTGATTGATATCGTCCCGACTGTGCTAGAATTAGCGGGTGTCCAGAAACCCAAGGACTGGAAAGGCGAGCCTCTCCCTGAGGCACCTGGTCGGAGCTTGGTTTCTGCCTTTGCGAAAGAGAGGCAGCTACCACGCGAGAGCCTCTGGTGGCTCCATGAAGGCAATCGCGCCGTCCGCGTCGGTGATTGGAAGCTTGTCGCGGCTAAAGGCGATCCCTGGGAACTCTACGACCTGCGCACTGACCGCGCCGAGCAGCTCAACTTAGCCGCGAAGCTGCCAGGTAAAGTAAAGGAGTTGGAGCGCGTTTGGCAAGATCAGACCGATCGTTTCACCGAACTTGCTCGAAAGACCGTTTCAGAGAGAAAAAAATGAAGAAAGTATCTATGGTGCTCTGTCTGATGGCAGGGTTGCTGATCTCGGGCTACGGTGCGTCGCGTGCACAACAGGGTGATAGTACGATGGGGCAGGCGCTGCCGCGACCGGACGCCAAACCGGCTGATCTTACCAAGCCCGTGAAGGTGTTTATTCTGCTCGGGCAGTCCAACATGCTCGGCATGGGCGAGGTTGGTCCAGAGGCGATACAGGGGACGCTGGAGTATGTCACCAAGACGCAGAAAAAGTACCCACATCTGCTTGATGAGGCGGGGCAGTGGACGGCGCGAAGCGATGTCCGCTACACTTTTGTGATGCAAAATAGAGATGCCATGCAGACGGTGCAAAACGACTGGCTCTCCGTGCGCGGCAAGACGATCGGACCAGAGCTACAGTTCGGTCATATCATGGGGCAGGCTCTTGAGGAGCCCGTGCTGATTCTCAAGGCCTGCATCGGGAACCGAAGCCTCGGCTGGGATCTTCTGCCGCCCGGCAGCGAGCGCTACACCTTCGAGGGCAAGACCTACGCGGGCTACAAAGACGACACACCGTCGTGGGTGGATGGCCAGGAAAAGAAGCCCGTGGCTTGGTATGCCGGAAAGCAGTACGACGACGATACAGCCAACACAAAGCGCGTCTTGAGTGAGCTGGGCAAGTACTATCCTGGCGCCGAAAAGTACGAGATTGCGGGCTTTGTCTGGTGGCAGGGGCACAAAGACCAAAACGTGGCGCATGCCGGCCGCTACGAGCAAAATCTGGTTCACCTGATCAAGAGCCTTCGCAAAGACTTCAACGCACCAAAAGCGCCGTTCGTGCTGGCCGTGGGCTGTGGGAACCCTGGACGTGCGAGCTTTGGGCTGCAGATCGCCGAGGCGCAGCTTGCGATGAACGACACCAAGAAGCACCCCGAGTTTGCCGGCAATGTACTGTGCGTGGAATCCCGAGATTTCTGGAAAACCAAAGAGGCCTCACCAAACCAAAAGCAGGACTACCACTACTTCCGCAACGCCGAGACCTATCTAGAAGTGGGCAATGTGCTAGGCTGGGCGATGGCAAAGCTACTGAAGCAAAAAGGGGAGTAGCGCGGATATGAAACACATTATGAAACGCATCCTCGCACTCCTCATCACCTCACTAATCGCCGTATCCGCAGTCGCTGCTACGACGAAACCACTCCAAGTCTATATCCTCGCCGGGCAGTCTAACATGCAAGGCCATGCCAAGGTCACCACCTTCGAGCACATCGGCATGGACCCGGCCACCATGCCGATGCTTGCGGAAATGCTCGGCCCGGATGGAAAGCCGAAAGTCTGCGAGCGTGTTTGGATCTCCTCAATTGGATCTGCCGG
>JANNDD010000644.1:0-1672 GCA_031387365.1 Armatimonas sp.
CGTCGAGTGAGGCTTCGGCGAGCAGGCTTTTTGCCCGCATTTTATCGCTATCCCCCGCCAGATGCCGAACATAGAGCGCGTAGGCGATGATCATCCGGCGGCAGCGCGGCGAATAAATCTCCTCGAACTTGGTCTCGATGGTTTTGAGGTAGGCCAGCGAGCGCTGGTAGGTTGCATCGGGAACGGCGAAGTCTTTTTGTTTAGCGCGTACCAGAGCGTGCGCGACATGGACTCCGAGATAGGGCCAGGGGCGCTCGGTGCGGCTCCAGAATCCAAAGCTGCCGTCGCTATTTTGCAGCTCACCAAGCCGCGCCAGATCGCGTGCCATTGCCGCGTTCATCTCGCTCTCTTTTGGCATTCCGGCGGCTTTAAACGCACTGAGCACGTCTTTGAGCGCTGCTGTGGTGAGTACCCGCGAGCTGATCTGCTCCGCGCAGCCATACGGGTAGCGGGCGAGGTAGATGTAGGCATCGGTGAGCTCTTGCAGTGCCGTCGAGGAAGTCGTGACTTCTAGCTCACCAAACGCGGGGTTGGCGTCGCTGGGCGCACGTACGGGCTGTACGATCGCGCCTTTATCCACCACGCCGTAGGTTGCAAACGCCTCGGTGGTCGCGGGAGTCCAGACGGGCAGCGAGACTTCGGCGGAGTCAGCGACCCCCCCGCCCCCGCTCGCGGGGGAGCCCGAGACAGCGGCGAACTGGAACCGTGCGGTGCCGGGCTTGGCGGACTCCGTTGGGAAACGCACCTCCACTCTGTCGTTGGCGGGAATCTGAACCCGTCGTCCACGACCGTCTGTGAGGATGGCGTTGGTGGCACGCACGGCGACATCCACGCTCATGGGGCTATCCGTCTGGTTTTGCAGGACAACCGGCAGCTCGAACGTATCGCCGACATTCAAGAAGCGCGGCGCACTTGGGCGGGCCATGAGCGGCAGGCGTGCCGTGAGCGCGGCCTCGTCGCTTCCGCCTTTGTCCGCACCCGCCACCGCCACGGCCACAATCCGGTAGCGTGTGAGGTTATCCGGGAGCTTCACCGTGACACGCGCCGTGCCGTCGGAGTCGGTGGCGACACTGGGCGAGAAATGCGCCAGCGGGTCGAAGTTCGAGCGCACCGCGATGGGGGTTCCGGGCTGTTCGGGCGCTCCTGGCTTTTTGTCCGAGACTTCCCCATCCGCAAAGGCCCTGGTTTTCGCCATGGCCAAGGGCGCTGGCTTGGCTGCCATATCCATCGCCATGCCGCTTGCCATAGCGCCGCGTCCACCACCACCGAAGCCGCCCATCATGCCGCCGCCCATCATGCCGCCGCTCCGCCCATAGACAGCCCCATTCATCTCTCTATTTTGGACTTCTTGTACTTTGAGGGGGTCTTCTAGCTTGACGTAGCTACGCAGGTGCCAGTCATTGACGCCACTGCCACGGCGGGGATGGAAGGCGGCGACGAGATCGCCCATGCTCCAGCCTGCCAGTGCATGGACGGACTCGTCCACCACGGCCACGGCCACTTCGCCCCCGACAATCGGCTTGCCAGTGCTATCTTTGACACTGACATAAACCTCGGTCTCGCCGCCGGGGGGCAGCGCGGCCACTTTGGGGCTTGCCACAACCGTGAGCTTCTTGCTGGCCGTCGAGACCGACAGATCGAGCTCGCCGCTGGCAAAAGCCGGGCGCTTGGC
>JANNDD010000645.1:0-4462 GCA_031387365.1 Armatimonas sp.
TGTGAGCCGCGCACGCCCGCCGATAAGCCCATTGACTTTAAGAAAACGCGCTATAAAGCCGAGATTGAGCAGGGCTTCTTTGACGGAGCGACGACCTACGCCCTTCTGAAGAAAATCCGTGGGAACTGGAAAGCCGTTGAGCATGTCACCGGGCCAACCGATGTCGCGTGGTCGAACTGGGCGGGGCCACCGCACAACGCACCGAAATCTCTGCTGGGCCTTCCAGAGTAGCTAGCCACCAATTAAGAGCTTGGCAAACGGGGCACGCTGGATGAGATAGACCGCCAGCGTGCTGAAGCCTAGCAATACCACTATCGTAACCGGCACCCCGACTGCGGGGCCATGCCAGCGATTGTCCAGCCCGCTCTTGGCAAGCTCTTCGAGTAGATAGGGGTGGATCAAATAGATCCCCAAAGAGAGCTGTGCCAGCTCACGAACCCAGCGTGATTCCCGGCGCACCCACTCCCGCAGGCAGACAAAGACCCCTAGGCTCTCCAGAATCACGGCGGGCGAAAAATGTCCCTGAATCACGTAGCGTAGCGCCTCGGTGGGCTCCGCATCCGCGGCACGCACCCACTCGCCAAAGATCAAGTAGGCTGCTGCAAGCAGCCAGCCAAGCAGACCCAGCAGAGGGGTGAGCGGGTCGCCCGTGCGCCGCTTGAGGGAGAAGCCCAGGATGTAGTAGCCTAGGTAGGGAACAAAGAGCATCCAAGCCACGCGCCCCTCCGCCTCGGGACGCCAAAATACGGTCGCTCCTGCAACTCCCAGTGCGGTGGCTCCCAGCCACCAGCGCTCTCGGTCACCCAGAAAGCGTATCAGGGCGCGGAGTAGTGGCGTGAGTAGATACAGCCCCGCGACTATAAAGAGAAAGTAGAGGTGGTAGTAGGGCCGGCCCTGGCGCAAAAAATCCCAGCTCTGCGGGCTCATGCCCTTAGGATTGCTCCAGGAAAGATAGAAGTAGCACCAGAAAAACAGCGGCACGCCCACGCGCAAGAAACGCTTACGGGCAAATGCAAGGGGAGTTTCCTGGCGATCCGGGTTGAGCAAGAGTGCCCCTGAGAGCATCACAAAGACCGGCACTGCCCACTGAGACAGCGATGAGAAGGCATTGCAGATCCACCAGCCTGTCGTATCTTCCGCCAAGGGGGGGCGCCGCCCGAAGCCACAGACATGAATCAGTAAGACCGCGATCAGTCCGCAGACCCGGATGGTGTCACCGTAGGCCAGCCGCATTTTATCCGGGGATCATCTCCCAGAAATCACTTCCCAGAATGTCCCAGGGCAGACGCCGCTCATCGGGATCATCTAAGTTGAAGTGCTGGTTGACAAAGTACAAGATCGTGGCGTTCTGTGTGCCAATATTGGCTCCACCGTGCGCGACCCCTCTGGGGATATAGACCAGCTGTGCTCGTCCACCTCCTAGCACGAGTCGCATCGAGACGCCGCAAGTAGGGGAGTCTTTGCGGCAGTCGAGCAGGCCAACCAGAAGGCGGTCCGTCGGGGGGACAAACCAGACATCTTCTTGGTTGTAGTGCAAGTGAAACGCCTTAATCGCGCCTGGAAGTACCAGGGAGTACGATGATTGCCGCACTTGGAACTCGGGGATGGCGAGCAGGTGACCACTCTCATCAAGACGAATAAGCTCCGCAAAGCTGCCTCCGTCATCCGTCATCAAGTTGAGAGGGAGCACACGGACACCTGCGATTGGTGTCTTACGCGTGTATTCTTGTGTGGTCAGTACAGCGGCGTATTCCGGGGCAAGATCAGCGGGTTTAAGCGATTCAGACATAGTTTTCTTCAGGGGCAGTATAACATAGCACGCGCGAGGATCAGGCTTTGACGAGGCGGCGAAGATAGGAGGCGTATTCTGTTTTGCCCAGCTTCGCAGCACGCATCAGGACACCATCGGCACTGATCCAGCCCGATTGGTACGCGATCTCTTCCAGACACGCAATTTTAAGATCCTGGCGATGCTCAATGGCGGCAACAAAGTTGCTGGCTTCGAGAAGGGAGTCATGGGTGCCGGTGTCGAGCCAAGCGGTGCCACGCCCAAAAAGATCGGCGTGGAGCTGGCCGCGCTCCAGGTAGACACGATTCACATCCGTGATCTCCAGCTCGCCCCGTGGTGAGGGCTGAATGTTCTTGGCGATTTCCGTGATCTGATTGTCGTAGAAGTAGAGCCCGACAACGGCGTAGTGGGACTTGGGGTGCTCGGGTTTCTCCTCCAGAGAGATGACTTTCCCGGCCTTATCAAACTCCATGACACCGTAGCGCTCGGGGTCTTTGACGTGGTAGCCAAACACCGTCGCGCCTTCGGTTCGCTGCGCTGCGCCTCGGAGCTGCTCAGGAAGGCCGTGGCCGTAGAAGATATTGTCGCCCAGTACCAGCGCTGCTGGGCCGCCTGCGACAAAGGCTTCTCCAATATGAAACGCCTGTGCCAGACCCTCGGGACGTGGCTGAACCGCGTATTGCATCGCGATTCCATAGTCACTGCCATCGCCGAGAAGACGCTCAAAGAGCGGCAGGTCCTCGGGTGTGGAGATCAAGAGGATATCGCGAATCCCCGCCAGCATCAGGGTACTCAGCGGGTAGTAGACCATCGGCTTATCGTAGATGGGCATGAGCTGCTTGGAGACAGCAATGGTCATGGGGTAGAGACGGGTACCGCTACCACCTGCGAGAATAATACCTTTCATCGGAGGCATTATACGCCATCACCACGATAAAATAGAGCATGGCCTCGCCTTTCCCTGGAATGGATCCTTACCTGGAAGATTCGCTGACTTGGCGAAGTGTCCATGGTGCCTTGTTGACAACTCTGATGTCCCAGCTTAACACTAGCCTGCCCGTGGGACTAATGGCGGTAATGGAGGATCGTATCGTGATTTCATCGCAACGAAGTATGAACCCCGATGTCTCCATCATTCGTTTTGCGACCGCGCCGAACCGCCCACAAAGCGGGGGAGGAACGGCCACACGGACGAGCGTCGCGGCTGATCCTGCGATCTATGTGCGACATGAAATTCCCTTACCCCAGCGGCGTGTTGCGATTCGCACGGTGCGTGGGGAGCTTGTGACGGTGATTGAGGTTCTGAGCCCAACCAATAAGCGCACGGGTAAGGATCGAGACGAATACAAAAATAAACAGGCGGAGCTGCTGGCAAGCGATGTCCACTTGCTGGAGATTGATCTTCTTCGGGGCGGAGAGTACACTGTTGCTGTCCCTTATGAGGATATCGAAACCGAGGGAGAGTGGGACTATGTGGTTTGTTTGCACTACGGCGGAACGGGTGAGGAGTACGAGTTCTGGCCCATTGATCTGCGCCAGCGCCTCCCACGGGTTCATGTGCCGCTAATTGATGGGCTTCCTAACCAGGTCATTGATCTGCAAATGGCGCTCAACCGGACCTACGACGATGGCCCGTTTGCCCGTGCAACGGACTACCGTTGCGCGGCGAGTCCCCCTCTGAAGGAGCGGGATGCGGACTGGGCGGATGCTCTGCTTCGCGAGAAGGGATTTCGATAGTGCGCACCATTTCTGCTGCCCTGTTCCGTGAGGTCGGGCGGCCTTTTGTGATTGAGTCTGTCCAGCTTGCAGATCCAGGGCCGGGTGAGGTGTTGGTGAGAATGCAGGCGGCAGGCATCTGCCACTCGGACTGGCACTTGGTGACGGGCGCGACTAAAGTCCCGATTCCGACGGTTCCTGGCCACGAGGGCGCGGGGATTGTGGAAGCCATTGGGCCGGGGGTGAGCCAGGTAAAAGTGGGGGATCTTGTCGCGCTGAACTGGGCTCCCTACTGCGGCCTGTGCGAGTGCTGCCTGGAGAACCTCCCGGCGCTTTGTCAGGAGTATCTGGCCCAAAAATGGGCGGGGACACTTCTGGACGGCACGACGCGCCTCTCGCAGAACGGCGCTCCGGTCTACCACTTCACCGCCACGGCTTGTTTTGCGGAGTACACGGTGGTGCCCGAGTGCTGCGCGGTTCCCTTGCCCCCCGACATTCCCCCCGCGATCGCCGCCGTGCTCGGGTGCGCCGTGACCACGGGCGTGGGGGCCGTCTTGAATAAAGCCCGCGTCTCGGCGGGCGACTCCGTGGCGGTCTTTGGCTGTGGGGGTGTCGGCCTCTGCACGATTCTAGGCGCGGCGGCGGCAGGGGCGGGTCGTATCGTCGCCGTGGATGTCTCGGAAGAGAAGCTCGCCTTCGCGCGCTTGCTCGGTGCAACCGAGACAAGCCTTTCCCCCAAGCTCGAAAAACGTGTGGACTTCGCCTTTGAGTGTGTCGGCCTGCCGGAGCTGCAGCGCCACGCCTTCGATGCGATCAAGCCCGGCGGGATGGCTGTCTTTGCAGGCATCACGCCTACAGACTCGCTGACATCCCTTCCCGGCGCGGCCTGGACCCGCCAAGAGAAAACCGTCGCGGGTACTTATTATGGCACCGCCCATCCCCGTCGGGACTTCCCCC
>JANNDD010000658.1:0-3566 GCA_031387365.1 Armatimonas sp.
CATCGGCAATGGAAAGAAGACCGCGCTCTGCATAAGCCGTCAGCCCATCATAAGCCCGTCCTGCGGCGAAGTCAGTGACTGCTTTTCTAGCCCACGGTTGATCTTGCCTTATGATTGTTGTCAGCTCCTTCGCATCGAGGCGCTTCTGTAACTCCGCAAATGGCCCCCCTGCCTCAATCGGCTGAAGCTGGCGAGCGTCTCCGACCAGAACGAGCCTGGCACCCCTCTTTTCGCAGGCTTCCACGAGCTGGCGCATTTGGCGAGTGCCGACCATCCCGGCTTCATCCACGACAAGCACACTGCGGTCTGAGAGCCGTAGTCGCCCGGCCTCGATGTCGTAAAGAGTCTTATGAAGAGTGTCACTCTCGATCCGGGCTCCGTCCGAGAGGCCCTTGGCTGCCTTCCCGGAGAGAGAGGCTCCATGAACATCGAATCCCTCCAGCTCCCAGGCGAGACGCGCCGCCGCGAGCATCGTGGTCTTCCCAGTTCCTGCCATCCCAGACACGACCTGGATGGTGCCACCACTTTCCGTGATGTGGCGAACAGCGACTCCCTGCTCCGGAGTGAGTTTGAGGCGGGAGGCGATCACCCCATGAATTGTCAGATCTGAAACCCCCACCTGCTGTATGGCCTTGCTGCGATCCACAGCCGCGAGAAGCGCTTTCTCTTCCTCCAGAACCGCTGGCGTCGTGTAGAGAGTCTGCCCCCCACGCTCACCGAGGCGCACGATGTTCTCATCCGTCTCCAGGTAGTAGCGACTTGCTGCACGAACGATTCCCGCGTCCATGCCACGACCTTGCGCCTCCTCGGCTACAGAGCGCACAAAGTCCCGCTCCGAGAAATAGCTCTGCTGCGTCGTGAGTCGGTCTGTGGAAGTATCGAGTGCCCCATAAATTTCATCACGGGCATTGCGCTCTGGCGTATGAGACATGGCTAAAAGGCGTTGGGCCTGAGTCGGCCCCCACCCTAACTCAGCGCCAATACGCTGCCAGTTCTGGAGAAGCTCTTCGCGGGGAAGATTCTCTTTAACAGAGCGTGTGCTCAGAGCAGCGGCAGCAGCGGCCTCGGGACTAGAGTATCCGTTGGCGGCGAGTACCTCATTAATCTCTCCTCGGCGCGTGGAGAACGTCTCGCATAAGGGCTTTGAAACGCCGACGATCTCAAAGGTCTTCCCGGTGCGCTCGATCTCGATATCAAGTCCCCGCTCCAACCGTGCAGCATAGTCGGCGCGGTAGAGTGCCCCCGCCACCATCTTGCTCTGATAGAGTGGTTTGCTCTCAATCGTACCTGTCGTACCATCTTCTCGTGTACAAACATTGAGAATGAGGCAGTGGGTATGAATCTGGGGTTCTTGTGCGCGGCTCGTGCCATGCTCAAAGGTTGCGATAATTAGGCGAGCTTCTTCCTTTATCTCCCCTCCTTTGCCGCGCCGGGTGATCGCCGCATTGTCCTCTAAATAGCTGACCGCCGCCTGAACCGCTGCAAAATGCGCTTCCTCTATCACCTTGCGCACTTCGGGGCCTGACTGGCTCCAGAGAACCGAGACCGATTTTGGTGCGGAGAAAGTGAGATCCCAGCCCGGCTGGTGGTTGGGCTCCCCTGCATTTTGAATGAGGGCTTTGGAGGTCTCGGGGTGGCTTCCTTCAAAGAGCCGCGTGAGCTGCTCTCCGTTTACCTTGCCTTCAAGGCCCAAGTCTTTCGCGCCCTGGCCGAGCCATTTTCCCGGAGGCTCACCGCCCTCTAGATAGTAGTCTTCCTGCGCGAGCCCAACATAGTAGGCCGCTTGCCCTTTACCCAGACCACCAATTGAGAGCATCTTTTTGGCTACCTCAGATTGTCCGTGACCCACTGACGGGCCTGGTCGGGCGGCAAGCCGATGAACTCCAGAACGGCTTCAAAGCCAGCAGAAAACTCAGAGCGCATCTTCCTCAGCTCCGCGACGCTCTTCTTCATCTCGGCGCGTAGCTCGGCGGCTTCGGCTTGAAAACGGCTCTCCAGTCCCTCGCGCATAAGGCGACGGGCATACTCATTGGGGCTCATTCCAAAGCGCTCCGCTTCGCGGGACAGCTCATCAAACTCATGGGGGGGAAGGCCAAAATTAACGCGTGGAGGAGAGGCTTGAAGCTCCTGTGGCTTACGACTACGAGTGCGCTTTTTAGCCAGGTCCGCCTTTAAGCGATCCAGGTCAACGAGGGCATACTCAATGCTGGGCCGGGTTGTACCCTGCTTCTCTCGGTAAGGAAGTGTGCCTTTGCTGCGGAGGCGATAGAGCGTCTGGGTACTGATCCCAAGATAGGTCGCCGCTTCCTTCTCCCTGATGTAGTTGCCCTCTTGCGCCATAACACATTTTACCAAAACTTTCGGCTCCGCAAGCATATTTCGACATAACAATATCGACAGCACGTTTTAGGATGCATCAGGTGTGAACATGACTTTAAAGCCAATGACTTATTAGAGACTGGGTAGCCACCCAGTCTCTAATAAGCACTGCCGACGACGCGAAACGACCAGCCATCTCCGACTACTCACGAGCGCCAAGCCCCATCAAAGCCGCCCCGGACGCACCGTACTAACCTGTGTTGTGGGACATGATTCAAGACCCCATCGCCACGATCCAAGCCTCCATCATTGGGGAAAACCTTGGGGAAAACGCTTGTAGAACATCCAGAAGAGCCCTGATGTCTGCTTGCTTTGGAAAGCTCACCTGCTCACGAAGACGGATGCTCCCAAGGGCTTCAGGCGAGCAAAAAAGCTCACTGACAATGCGCCCGGCCTCCATCGCTTCGAGCGTGAACATGATTTAAAAGCCGCCAGCCTCTTCGGGTTACGCGGCCTTTTTCTTCTGGTTACGCGGCTTTCTTCTCGACGATGGCAAAGTCCATCCCCAGTGTGTTTAGCGCCGCACGAACTGTCTTAAAATTGGGGTTACCCTCCGGTGAGAGCGAACGGTATAAACTTGTCCGAGCCACACCTGCTGACTCAGCGATCTCGGGCATCTTCTTGGTCGCCGTGGCAATCTCCCGTAGCCCCTCCAAGATTCCCTCAGCTCCTTTCTCTTCGTAGAGTGCTATCAAGAACTCCCGCTGGAATTCAGGGTCATTCAGCAGAGGGGTGAAACTGGCGCGAAAATCTTTCAACATCGTCTTTATTCCTTTCCCAGAGTACATTCGCTGTGGCAATGTCTACTTTCTGGCTGTCCTTGGTACCACCACCAAGCAGGATCACCAAGGTGTCTCCCTGCCGGACAAAATACACTCGGTAGCCAGGGCCATAGTCGAGCTTGAGCTCGCTGACCGCCCCACTGATGCGCTCTCGATGTGAGCCAAAGTTGCCTCCTTCCGCGATGCGAAGCAGACGTACCAAGAGTCGTGCCTGAGCTGCTCGATCTCGCAGGCCATAGAGCCAGTTCTCGAAGGGACATACCCCGCTGGACTCGACCAGCACGACGACTTTGACTTTCGGTTCTGGTGACGGCGCTTGCTCAGTCGCTTCGACAGCAGGAGAGTCGTTCTCGTCAGACATGTTGAATTGTAGCGTAAAAGCGACAGCTTCGCCATCCGAATCCC
>JANNDD010000705.1:0-7523 GCA_031387365.1 Armatimonas sp.
GGGATTCGACATCTAGGCTTTGAGAACGAGACCTTCATGGATCGCGCCGTTCCGGGCGTGGTGCAGAACATGAAAGACTACTACCCCGAGCTGGTAGACCGGCAAGAGGCGATTCTGGAAGCCGTCAAGCTGGAGGAGACCAGCTTCCGCAACACGCTCAAAAACGGCCTCGCACGCCTGGAAGACGCGCTGGCCAAAGGCACGCTCGATGGTGCTGAGGCGCACTTCCTCTACCACACCTACGGCCTGCCCTTTGAAGTGACGGCGGAAGTGGCGCTGGAGCGTGGCATTACCGTGGATCGCGCGAGCTACGAGACGGCGCAAAAAGAGCACTCCGAAAAATCCAAGCCAGACGAGGACGTGAAGACATGGGTTGTGACTGAGGAGAGCACTAAGGAGCTTCTTCGCTCCCTGCCGCACACGAAGTTCGTCGGGTATGACCAGGTGCGCACCGAGACGCAGGTTGTTGGGATTCTCCAGAACGGCAAGCCACTTCAGGAGCTCGCCGAGGGCGAGGAGGCGGAGCTGATTCTAGCCGAGTCCCCGTTCTACGCCGAGAGTGGTGGTCAGGTTGGGGATACCGGCGATATTTTTGGCGAGGTTCGGCAAGGGGAAGCGCCTTGGTTTAAGGTCGCCAGTACCCAGAAGCGCGAGGGAATCTGGTTTCACCGTGGAACCGTCGAGGACATTGGCTTTTCCCTAGGCGATACGGTAACCGCAAGAGTGAGCGCGGAGCGTTTCGATATTCGGCGCAACCACACCGCAACGCACTTGCTGCACAAGGCCCTGCGCTCGCAGCTGGGAACGCATGTGTCACAAAAAGGCTCACTCGTCGCTCCGGATCGCCTGCGCTTCGATTTTTCGCACAACGCCGCCCTCACCGACGACGAGCTGGCGAGCATTGAGGCGGAGGTGAATCTTTCCATTCGCCGTCGCCTGCCTATTGAGATCGTCGAGACCAGCCAGGAAGAGGCGCGCAAGCACGGCGCGATGATGCTCTTTGGCGAGAAATACGGTGATGTTGTGCGTATGGTCTCGATTGGTAGTGACTACTCCATCGAGCTCTGCGGCGGAATTCATGTCGCCAGTGCTGAGGACATCGGGCTATTTCGCATCATCAGTGAGGGAAGCGCAGCGGCGGGCGTGCGGCGTATCGAAGCACTGACGGGGCGCGGGGCTTACGAGTACCTAACCGGGCGCGACAACACCCTCAAGGCTGCTGGGAGCCTGCTCTCCGCCAAGCCCGAGGCCGTTCCTGAGGCCATTGAGCGTCTGCAAGCGCATCTCAAAGAACTCCAGCACGAGCTGAAGTCGCTCAAGTCCGCCGCGACAGGCTCACTCGCCGACACGCTGCTCTCCGAAGCGACAGAAAAAGACGGCTACAAAGTCATTGTCGCCGCTGTTGAAACCGACGACGTGAGCAAGCTGGCCGATGAGCTGGTCGGGCGTATCGGGGCAGGTGTGGTTGTCCTCGGTGCGGTCTCCGGCGAGAAGCTGGTCTTTGTTGCGAAAGCGACGAAAGATGCGGTCGCTAAGGGCGTTCACTGCGGCAACTTAGTGAAAGCGGCTGCCCAAGCATCCGGCGGCGGCGGCGGTGGTCGCCCGGACTTCGCGCAGGCCGGAGGCCGCGATGTCAGCAAGCTCGGTGACGCGCTGGCGGCCGCGCGTGCGGCGCTCTAAGGCCGCCCACAGGAACGTGGGTGGCTCGCTTCGCTGCTGGCCTGCGGCCACAAAGTCGCTCCGCAACATACCCTATGCCCCTCTTCCCGGTGAGGAACGAACCATGAGGGGAAGAGGGGAGGCGAGGAACGAGCCGGGGAGATGGCTTCTTACTTTCTTCGTTTTTCTCTTCATCTGCCCTCTAGCACACGCACAGCCACCTCTCATTACCACCTCATTCCCCCTTGGCAAGATTCCAGTAGGGAGTTCCGAGCGCGAGGCTGTGGGGATTCTTGGAACCTTTGGCTACGTACATCTGGCGACGGGAAAGCTTCCCGAGACCTCAACCGAGCCTCTCGAAACCCTCATCGCACGCGCCGGGCGCGGCGAGATTCGCCTCGCAGTGATCGGGGAGCCGCTGAAGGGCTTACCGAAAATTCACCGACTGCGGCTCCTTGGGAAAGAGATTCCTGCAAGTAGTGCCATTACCTCCCCTTCGACTCGAACGCTCGGGCTGGTGACGGTGGCTGACTTAACGGGCGAGGGGCGCTCTCCTGAGTTTGTGCGGGGAGGGTGGCGTCAGATTCGCTACCTGGGGGACTGGTTTGAGGCAACGGAAGAGGCGAAAATTCTCGTTCTGGTGCTCTGGGGGAGCTTGGCGGGGCTTGCGCTTGCGCTTGGAATCGTGGCTCTACGTAAACCAAAGCTCGTGAAGGCAGCGCGGAGCGCACTGGCGGTGGCGACGGCAGGGACACTGGCGCTCTTGCCCGCCGGACTGGCTCCCTATGCGGCGGCACAGATTGCGATGTTCTTTTTTGCCACCCTGGTAATCGCCGCGTTTTCCCGCCCTGAGAAGCGACCTTCGGCAGTGACGGATATTCTCCAGCTCTTTGGGATGTTGGTCGTGCTCGACACGATCTTTGGCTGGGGCATGGTCGCACACTCCGCACTCTCGGGCTACTACGACTCGGGGATTCGGTTCTACGGAATCGGCAACGAGTACATGGGGCTGCTGATCGGGGCGGCGCTGATGAGCGTGCCGAAGCGCTTCTTAGGTTGGGTGGGCGCGGGGATTGTGCTGCTGCTGGGCTTGCCGATGTTCGGAGCCAATGCGGGGGGCGCGATGGCGGCGTGCGTGGCGTTCTTTCCGCCGAGCAAAAAATTCTGGTGGCGGGTGATGCTGCCGTTTGCCGTGGTCTTTTTGCTGGCGGCGCTGGATCGGCTGATGCCCGGCGCAGCGCAGTCGCATATCGGGCAGGCGGCGGGGCAGGGGCCTTCGGCTTGGGGGGAGATTATCCTGCGCAAGCTCGCCATGAACGCACGGCTGACCGTGGCGGGGCCGACGTTGATTGCGATGGTGGCGGTAGGAGTCGGGGGGTGGCAGCTCAAGGGGCTGTTTACGCGGCTCGACGAAGAGCTCCAGGGCCGGGTGCTGCAGGGGCTCTGGGGCGCGGGGGCGGCGATTGTTTTTAATGACTCAGGAACCGTGGCGGCGCTACTGCTGCTCGCTCCGGTGATTGTCACTTGCCTGGATCGCGCACTACGCTTGACCGAAAATAAAGTTTCGTCGGGTATACTCACTCGCGGAGCAGAGAGGCTCTGACTTATAAACACAGCAATTATAGACAATGGACAACGACCTTTTGGACCTTTCGACAACCGATCTCGACCCGCGCGCACTGCTGCGCTTGATGTTTCTCTCCCGCGAAGGAGATCGCCGCGAGGGGATTCTTCTGCGGCAAGGCAAGGGCTGGTTTCAAGTATCGGGGACGGGGCACGAGACCCTGGCGGCGCTGGCCTGGGCGCTGCGACCTGAGGACTACCTCTTTCCCTACTACCGCGATCGTGCCATTGTGCTGGCGCGGGGAGTGAGCACGAAAGAGCTCGCGAGCGCGTATCTAGCGAAGGCGGGTAGCAGTAGCGGCGGACGGCAGATGCCAGGACACTACTCAGACCGCAAGCGCAATATCTTCTCCGTCGCCACACCCACGGCGGCGCAGTGCCTCCCGGCGGCGGGCGCGGCTTGGGGCTTCAAGCTCGCGGGCACGGATCAAGTTGCTGTTGCGATGGTCGGCGATGCCGCCACCCGGCAGGGGGAGTTCTACGAGGCAATCGCGTTTGCGCTGCAAGAGAGCCTGCCCGTGATCTTTATCATCGAGGACAACCGCTATGGGATCAGCACGCCCACGGATAAGTTCTTTCCCTTTCGGATCGGGGCGCTGGGTGAGAAAGCTCTGGTGCGCGTGGATGCGCGCGACCCGTTTGTGCTGCTAAAGGCGTTTCGGGAGTGTGTGGCGAAGGCGCGGGCAGGCGAGGGGCCAACCGTGCTCTGGTGTGAGCTGGACCGGCTCTGCTCCCACACGAGCAGCGATGACCAGCGGCTCTATCGGGATGCCGACGATCTGGCGATTGATGCGGGGCGCGACCCGCTGGCCCTGCTTGCCCAGAAGCTTATCGCGGAAGGGGCGCTCACGGAGGCGCAGTGGGCCGCGGAGCAGGCAGAAATGGTGCAGGAAGTCGATGCGGCCTACCGCGCCGCAGAGCTTGAGCCCGACCCAGAGTCTGACCCGATGACCCACCTCTTTGGCCCGCCGAGTGCCTCCGTCGCCTCGCCGCTAAGCTCTAGCGAGCCCACCACCATGGTGGCTGTCGTGAACGAGACATTGAAGCACGCACTGGCACAGAATGAGAAAGTAATTCTTTTTGGCGAGGATATCGAAGACCCCAAGGGCGGCGTTTTCGGGCTGACCAAGGGGCTGACTCTCGCGTTTCCCGACCAGGTGTTTAATGCACCGCTGGCAGAGGCAACCATTCTTGGAGCCGCCGTAGGGCTGGCGGCCACGGGCTACAAGCCGCTGTTTGAGATTCAGTTCACCGATTTTCTGCCGCCCGCCTTCAACCAGTTGCTCACCAATGTGGCGAATCTGCGCTGGCGGACGTGTTCGGACTGGTCCTGCCCGATGGTGATTCTCTCGCCCTACGGTGCCTACCTGCCGGGGGGGAGTATCTGGCACTCGGAGAGCAACGAGGGGATGTGGGCGCATATCCACGGCCTGAATATCGTCATTCCTAGCACCCCCGAAGACGCCGCCGGGCTGCTCTGGAGCGCGATCCATGGTAACGACCCGACCCTCTTTTTGCTTCCCAAGCATATCTTCCGCAAGCGCGCCCTCCTGCCTGCCGAGGCTCAGCCCATTCCCCTGGGCAAAGCCGTTGTCCGCAAGCCGGGCCGCGATGTGACTCTGGTGACCTTTGGCAACTGTATTGAAGTGGCCGAGGAAGCCATCACGCAGACCGAGCTGGATGGAATCTCGGTTGAGCTGATTGACTTGCGCTCGATTGCGCCGCTGGATATTGCGACTATTGTGCAGTCTCTGGAGCACACGGGGCGGCTCGTGGTGGTGCACGAAGATGCCCGCACCACGGGAATCGGGCAGGCGATCATCACGGAGATCACGGCGAACTCCGAGCGCTTCCAGCTACTCTACTCCGCGCCGCAGCTCGTCGCCCGCCAGGATACCTACATTGGCTTCAACCCACTTCTAGAGTACGCTGCACTGCCGAGTGTGGCCCAGGTCGCCGATGCCATTCGCCGCGTGATGGAGTAGCTATTTTCCCAGACAGACAAAGGGATCGGTGTAGATATCGCTGAGTGAGGCACCTCGCAGAAACGCCTTGCGTTGCGCACTTTTTACCATCTCGGGGTTGCCACACAGATAGACACGCCAACCGCTGGTGTCAGGAATAGCGGCGAAGGCGGCGGCATCGGCGCGGAGGCCGATGGCGCTGGTGCAGGGGGTATAGGTCAGATTGGGATGTGTGGCCGCAAGGGCGCCTAGCTCCGCTTGCAGATAGAGCCCGTCTGTGTGGCGGCTCCCATGAAAGAGCTGGAGAGGGCCGGTGTGGTTCTGATTCAGCGCATCCCGAATAATTCCGGCAAGTGGCGCGAGCCCCGTGCCGGTACCGATCAGGAGCAGGGGGCGTGTGGGATCACCCTGGAGATAGAAGCTATCGCCTTCCGGGCCAAAGAGATCCAGCCGCGCACCCACTTCCAGCTCCTCGCAGAGCCAGGTGCTCATCTGGCCGCCGGGAATACAGCGGACATGTAGCTCGATCGTGCCCTCGTCGGTGGGCGGTGCGGCTATCGAGTACGAGCGGCGTAGGCCATCGGACTGCCAGCGGCGTACGGTGATAAACTGCCCGGCATAAAAGGGAAAGCTCTCCTCGGCTTGTAGGGTGAGCTTGAAGATTTCTGGGGCAAGCTGCTCACGAGAGAGCAAGCGTGCCGTCGTGTGCCCGATCACATCCGTGTTGGGGAGGGCCACGGTAAGATTACTCTCAGGAGTGGCGATGCAACTCAGAAAGTAGCCTTGTGCCTGCAGCGTGTCTTTGAGAGGCTTTTGGGAGCTGGCTGGCGGCGCTCCCTGGATTGCCTGCAGCAGGCAGGAGCGGCAGACACCGCTGCGGCAGGAGTGGGGAACGGCTTCCCCCTCCCGCAGCAATGTCGTCAAAACCGCCTCGCCGGGCTCTGCTCTGTGAGAACGTCCTTCAAACGTGACGGTTGACATAGGGGCTAACGATCCAGGACGTCGGCGCGCGTTGTCTCGGCAAGGGCTGCCACCTCGGCGATATCCGAGTCGCTGACACCAAGATCTTTGAGAGTGGCCCCGAGGTTCTCGACGACGGCATCAAAATGCGAGTCGTTGAGGCCGCGTGCCACTAAGTGCCTATGACCCTCGCGCATACTCAGTCCCGTGTAGTGGTGGGGGCCACCAAAGACCATGGTCAAAAAACCCTTTTGCTTTGCTGCTTGTTTTTTCATGTCCACGCCCTCAAAAAAGGCGTTGATCCGATCATCCACCAACACTTTTCGGTAGAATTTGTCTACCGCCAGATCCACCGCTGCCTCACCGCCAATACGCTCGTACAGAGTGCTCATGCTCTTCCTTTCACAGCAGTCCAAATTAGGACTATCGTGTCTTATTATGGTTAGAGTGAGGCGATATGGCCTCCTCCAAATGGCGTATTGACTGGGAGTCACGAAAAGAGCACTCCATCGCGTATAATGTTGCATCATGGCAATAGTGCAAAGTATCGTCGCCACGGACTGTGGCTCGACGACCACCAAGGCAATTTTAATCGAGCGTCAACCCGATGGCATCTACCGACTTGTGGCACGTGGTGAAGCCCCCACGACCGTCGAAGCGCCCTTTGATGATGTGACCGTCGGCGTGGCAAATGCCGTCCGGGAGCTGGAGGAGCTGACGGGCAAGAGCTTCCTGGATACGAACGGCCGCCCGACGGCCTCTGAGACGCATCTCTATCTCTCGACCTCATCGGCAGGGGGCGGCTTGCAGATGACCGTGGCGGGCGTTGTCAAAGAGATGTCGGCAGAGTCCGCGGAGCGTGCCGCACTTGGGGCGGGCGCGATTATCATGGACACGCTGGCTGTCAACGATGGCCGCAAAGACCACGAGAAAGTCGAGCGCATCCGTGCTCTGCGCCCGGACATGATCTTGATGAGCGGCGGCACCGACGACGGCAATATTGTCCCTCAGGTACAGGAGATCGCGGAGATTCTGCGCTCCGCCGACCCCAAGCCGCGGCTTGGCATTGGCCTGAAGCTCCCTGTGATCTTTGCAGGCAGCAAGCTCATGCGTGATGCCGTCACCGAGACACTAGGAGACACGGTTGACTTGCGCATCGTGGACAACCTGCGCCCAAGCCTCGACCGTGAGAATCTCCCGCCCGCCCGTGAGGAGATTCATGAGCTGTTTTTAGAGCACGTCATGCAGCAGGCTCCGGGCTACTCTAAGCTCAAGACCTGGACCAGCTCCGATATTATGAGCACGCCGCTGGCCGTG
>JANNDD010000758.1:0-15531 GCA_031387365.1 Armatimonas sp.
GATGAGTTCGAGAACCTGGTCAGTGACCGATTCGAAGCATTCCTAGCCGAAGGGCGACGCTTTGGACTAGGTCTAACGCTCTCGCACCAGAACCTGGCGCAGATGCCCGATGGCCTCCGGCAAATGATCCTTGCTAACGCCAATACGCAGCTCTACTTTCAGGTCGGGGCACAAGATGCCGCTGTGCTTGCGGCTGAAGTCGTGCCAAAACCGAGCGAAAAACGCGACGACCTCAGGCGCTCCTTGACCATGCAGCCTGTAGGTGAGGCGTACTTCCTGCGGCGCGGGGAAAACGTCCCCACGCCACGGGTGAAGCTCACCCCTTCCCAGGACCCTAGAGTAAGTGACGCCCATGTCCAAGCAATTCGAGAGGCTTCCCTCAAGGCGTTTGGTCAGACGGCTACTGCGGTAGATCAAGCAATTGCTCGGCAGCTTGGACAGGGAGCATGTGACGTTGAGCCGCCTCCTTCCGCTGTAGTGACGCACACACGCCGTCCTGGTCAGTTCAAGCCCAAAACAGCCGAGAGCTCTAAAGCCACCGAGGGAGCCGAGTAATGGAGCCTAACCCTGGAGCACGACTGAGCCGCTTTGAGCGTGCCCAAAAAACGGAGCGTGGGAAGCTCTGGCTCATGGAGCGTGATGAGCTACTTCTCACCGAGCTCTTTGTGCACCAGGTGATGAGCCGTGGGCAGCTACAGGAACTTTACTTTGGCTCGGTGCCACGTTGCAACGCCCGACTTCGCAAGCTCTTCGACCATGGGTATGTAACACGCGATTTCCACCCGATGGCCCCCTATGGCACTCAGGGAATCTATCGAATCGGCCCACAGGCTATGACCATCGTCGCCCAACGCTTGGACATGGATGCCGCCTACGTCAAGCAGCTCTGCCTAGGAACGCGCCGCCTAGAGTTTTTGGAGCACACCCTGGAGATTGTCGACTTTTACCTGGCCGCACGAAACGCTCTGGTGGGAGAGGCAAATCCCCATTTGGAGTCCTGGATGCCTGAGCTTCAGGTTCGCCACGAGTACGAGGTGAAGCTCCCTAGTGGAAAGCGGCAAAAGCAAGTCTTCAAGCCGGACGGCTTCTTGCGATTTGATCACGGCGGACGGCTGTACTCGCATTTTGTCGAGATAGATCGGGGCAATGCCTCCGGCAAACTCTTTGGTCAAAAGGTGGAGCACTACCAGCACTACCTCAGCAGTGGGCTCTTTGAAGAGATGTACGAGGATGCAACATTTCGCATCCTGGTTGTCACCACCGGAGAGCGTCGCCTAACCCACCTCAGAGCACTTGTCCAGGAGCGAGGCGGGAGCGTCTTCTGGTTCACCACGCGTGTCCTGCTTACGCAAGAGGGGCTGCTTGCTCCCATCTGGCAACCCGCAGACAGAGAAGGACTGTTTTCCCTTCAGAACAAGGATCAAGGATAAAAACAATGCGCTACTGCTCCACCTGCAAGTTTATGTCACCCCGCGATGCTCTCTACTGTGGTCACTGCGCCCGCTCGTTTGGAGGACGACGCTGCCCGCACCACCACCTCTCTCCACCCGATGCCAAGGTGTGTGTCCAGTGTGGCTCACCCGAGCTCACCGAAGCTGCTGGTTTTCTTTCTGTAACAGGAGCGCTACGCACCGTACTGCTGCTTGCCGGAGGTATCCTGGCAGTCGTTGCTCTCCCATCGCTTCTGCACGCTCTCTCGCAAGGAGCAAGCTCTGCCTGGCATGGCATCTTCAACGTTGTGGTTCTAGATCGGGTACTGGCATTCGTGTTCGTTTCCGCCCTACTACTCCACTTACTTCCCGGTGAGATAGGTAAAGTGGTGAGACGCAATATCGCCCGCCTACTGGATATGCTCCTGAAGGGGGCATTGTACTTCCTGGCGGGCATCCCCCATCTACTCGCGGCTCTGATCCAGGGCAATCGCAGGAGGCGTTAATGTATTGTCAATCATCTGTAAAGTCATCGCTTTTTAATGCGAAGGTATGCTTTACAGAATCTGAACACTTCTGCCAGGTATACCTTGACGAGTGAGGTATACCTGATGTACACTGGCAGTCACATGGTTAACAGAAATGGCTGATGAAGTCGAAAATACATCCGGGACCTATACCGTAGGGGAAGCCGCTCGGCTCATCGGAATCGAGCCACACACCCTGAGGCGGCTGGAGAGTCGCGGCATTATCCCAGCACCCGTTCGGGATAAGCGGGGGCGGCGCTACACCAGGGCGGATATCGAGCATATCCGCGAGCACTACGGCACGCGTCGTCGTCGAGAAGCCTACACCATTGCCATTGTAAACCAGAAGGGCGGTGTGGGAAAAACAACCACGACTGTGAACCTCGCAGGAGCCTTTGCCATCAATGGGCACCGCGTTCTGGTCATTGACTTTGATCCCCAGGTAAATGCCACTTCCACGCTCGGAATCTCCTGGCGGGATGTAGAGTACTCCATCGCCGATGTTCTGGGAACAACCCCCGATGGAACGACAAAGCGTCTCTCAGAAATTATCGTTCCCCTTCCGCATCATCCCAGTCTGTTTTTGGCTCCCTCTTCAATCAAACTCGCCTACACAGAGATGTCGCTCATCAACCGTCCTGGGCGTGACACACGCTTGGACTCGGCGATAGAGCCAATTCGTAAAGAGTACGACATTATCCTACTGGACTGTCCCCCAACGCTGGGAATGCTCTCCTTTAACGCCATGACAGCCGCAGATGGCATCATCGTTCCTATCGATGAGAGCCTGGCCCTCCAAGGAGCAGGACAGCTCCTGGCAACCCGTAAAGAGTGTGCGGACATTGGCAGAAGGCGCGTCGCTCTTTTGGGAGCACTTCTCACTCGCCAGCGGACGCAAACTGCTGCTGCCGAGGTAATCGAGGAACTAACCAAAGAGATCTTTGGAAGTCGCGTTTTCAAGACTAAGATTCCCGAGCGGGTAGGCATCGCCAATAGTACCGGCATGGGTCGCCCCCTGGTCTTCACCGATGCACGCGAAGCCGACGTCTTCTTCTCACTTGCTGAGGAGCTGGAGGGGATGATTCATGCGACTAAATAAAGCGCGTGTGGGTCAGGTGGTCGGGGCTGACTTTGGCCGTGAAATGCTAGAGGCATCGGATCGAGCACAGGCAGGAAACCCGGCAAGCGAGCAGGTCTGGCAGCTCCTTCTGAGTGAAGTCGAGCCCGATCCGAATCAACCACGTCGCCATTTTGACGAGACTTCTTTGCGTGAGCTTGCTGAAGATATCGAGATACGCGGCGTTTTAGAGCCGATCCTAGTTCGCCAAATCGAAGAGCGCTACCAGATCATCGTTGGAGAACGTCGCTGGCGAGCAAGCAAGTTAGCAGGCAAAGCCCGAATTCCCTGCATCGTTCGCGAGATGAGTGTGGAAGACATTCGGGAAGCTCAGCTCGTTGAGAATATTCTCCGCCAGGACATCAACGACATCGAGCGTGGCGTGGCACTCCGTAATTTATACGAAAGCCTCAAGGCCACAGACAAAGAAATCACCTGGGAAAAAGTCGCAGCGCGTGTCGGCCTTACCCGCATGCGTATCCACAACCTCTACAGCCTCTCTCTACTACCTGCTGTAATCATTGAGATGATCCAGTCGCGACGCCTCTCAGGAAGTCATGGGGTCGAGCTTTCCCGGCTGGGTGAGCACCAAGTGCAGATGATCGAAATCGCTCAAATGGCTTGCCGCCCGGCAGGTAGCAAGGGCGCTTATGCTCTCTCTGTAGCTCAGGTACGTGAGCAAGTCAGCCGCGCCCTCAATCAGGTTACCGAGAAACCCAAGCGTCGCATTCCCGCAGAGCGCATCGAGCAGCGAGCAGGTGAGCTGGTTGGATCACTACGCCCTGACCTCCCCAGCGCAACGCGCAACGCACTCCGGCACCGTGCAGAGGAGATTCTCAAATTCCTGGATCAGCTCCCTGACCCAGACAATCCTGGGTTTGTAAAGTCAACGATACAAACCCCTACCAATCTAAACCTAAAGGGCGCTCCAAAGTGAGCGCCCTTCTTTTTTATCAACGAATTACAGGAGACACTACGTACTCCGACATCGGAGTGCGACAGAAATCAGTAAAGAGTCTTGTTTGTAAAGTTGACTTTACAAACACTAAAAAAGTGACATGAGCAGCAGTAACAAACAAACAACGGGAACAAGGGAAATGGCGAAATCTCCTCCGATAGCGGAACGTGGAGAAAAGTTGTCGCGGCAGACAGCTACCTTTGAACCCTACTACTGGGAAGCCTACAACGAGATCGTCAAGCCAAGCCGCTTTGACTGGTATCTGGTAACCCGTTGGCTTCCTGATCTGGGAGCACTCGGGTTCTCGATCGTCAAGGCACTTCGCATGCGTTGTTACCATAACCCCAAGACGGGGATCACACGCAATCAGCTTGAGATTGATATGAAAGAGTTAGCAGCCTCTGTAGGGGTTAGTATGGCCACGCTCTACCGGGAGCTAGAGCGCAATGAGCCGCTCCAGCAGTTCGTACAAGTGCAGCATCAGTACGTTCCCACAGACTCTGGAAAAGCTCCCAAGCGCTTTAAACCAGAGTTCACAATCTGCATGGATGACCCGATCCACAGCAGTGACCGACAGCACTATGAGCAGCTACGCGCTGACAAAGAGGCCCAGCGTATTGCGGCGGAACAAGGAACGCTCTCTCCTCCCAGTCGCTTCCGAGTGAAGGCCGAACCTGGTAGAGAGAAAAGGGCGGTTGAGCCTTATTCTCAAAATGAGAATAAGGGAGTTTTACCTTATTCTCAAAATGAGAATTACGGCGGTACTAATTCTCATTTTGAGAACGGAAGAGGGGGTACTAATTCTCAATTTGAGAAGCCTGATTCTCAAATTGAGAATGACGCTCCTTATATATCTCCTATACCCTTCGGGGATTTATTTACTAAAGAGAGTTCCTATACGCCTTTGGCGACCCCCTTATCACATAAATGTGATCCCCCGGAGGGGGAAGAGAGCGGCCCGGAGGGAGCCGAGCCGAGCCCTGAATCCGAAGACTATGACCCTCTGGTGGTTCTCTGGAGAGTGGCCCTTTCTCTACTGGAAAATCGGGTGAGCCTACCAACTCTCCAAGCGCACCTCAAAACCCTCAGATTGGGCACCGTGGAGGCTGGTGAGGCTATTATGATTGCACCCTCCGCTTTCACCCGTGAGTGGATTGATAAACGTCACCGAGCCGATATCGAGCAGGCTTTAAGTGAGGCCGCAGGTCAGCCGCTCACACTACGCCTTCAGCTTGCAAGCAAATGATGAACAGGAATTTAGAGATGCTGCCGAAAGTATCTTTCATAAAGCTGGCAACGGAAGTGACCTGGCTCATCCACGTCCCCTTGGAGAACACCAGCACTTCGCAGGCGATGAAATACCCGGTCGGGGCACTTCCGACCCGCCAGAGTCAAACGCACTCCCTCCAGGATGTCACTGTCCTGGTGAACCAGAGTCAGCAAGTGGCGCAAGTGATCCCCATACGGACCATCTTCCCGTGGAGCAAGACTCAGCAGACTGGTAATATCCATCCCACGTATCAGCGCATCAAGTCCTCGTCCGATCAGGAAAGGATGTCCGCCCACCAATCGCAGAAACTTTTCTTGGTCTTCGGAGCCTGTAAGGGGCGAGCCACTAGGACGACCAGAGCCATAGCGCTCCAGGAGCTGCTGGGCCTCGCTTCGGGAGAGGTCCTGAATCTTGAGCCGCTCTCCAACGTTGAAGGGGGAGTTGTTCAGGTTACGGATGAAGAGATGAGGTTCTGTGGCGCAGACCAGCAGCAGGGTAAGTCGTTGCCAGTGCCTCTCCAGAGAGCGCCGGTTGTACCACGAGCGCAAAAGTCCAAAGAAACTGTCCTGGTAAGGGAGTCCAAAGACCCGATCCAGTCCGTCCATTGCCCAGACGATGCGCCCTGGAAATGGCGTGACGAGCCGGGACTCGATGAAGTCCTCCAGGTTCGGCAGAGGGCCACCCATGCTGCTCCAGGAAAACTCTCGCGTCGCAGCATCAGGCACACGCCGCAACTGGCGCAGGTCTCGTTGCACCCGTGCGATCAGGGCGCGACAGAAACTTGGCAACGACTCAAGTTCGTCCTGAGAGAAGCTATCAAAGTCCGTCAGGATCGTAGGCAGGCCGCTCTGGTGCGCACAGTGTAAGCCGCGCAGCAGCAAGGACGATTTCCCCGACAGGCTCGGCCCTTGGATGACGATGATGTTCTCTGCCTGTTTCAGTTGTTGCCTGAGCTGAGCATCTGTGGCTCTCTCGATATAGAACGACGAGCCCAGAACCAGTGCTCCTCCCGCTCGTGCTACTAGCTCAGGCGGAACCGTGTCTCCACCGGGATCAAGCGCCTCTCGATACAACTCTTCCATCTGGGGCGAAGGACGAGGTGTGGGAGCGCTCTCTAGGGCCTTTCGATAGTCCTCGAATGTCTGTTGGGCCTCTGAACGCTCCCCAACGCGTAGTTGGAGCTGTATGAGGGTCTGCCACCCGGTTTCTTTGAGGGGGCACAGCTCCACGTAGAGCTGAAGTTGTCCAATCGCACGGGGCAGGTCTTCCTGATTGCAGTACCACTGTGCTAGCTGCCAGACCAACTTTGCTCGTTGCTGCTTCAGCTTTGCTCGCTCTGTCAGCACCCAATCCTCTTCCTCCTCCCAGCCATCTAGAAAGGGGACAGCTACCTCCTTGATAGCCAAGGTAGCGCGCTCTGCCTGTTCGTCGCTATCGATGGGAATTGCGCAAGCTTGGCGAAATTCCAGCAGGTCAACGGTGGCTCCCTCCAGCCGGAAACCAACCGTACCTTCGCTGGAGTGAACGCGCTCACTCTGATGATCCAGCTCTTTGCGTAGGTGATGCAGTGCCTGAGACAAGGAACCGTTGTCGCCGGGACCTGGCCAGAAGACCCGCCTCACAGAGTCTGTGGGAAGGTTGCGTCCCTGGCAGATCAGGTAGGCCACAACGCGATTGCTGTCGCGTAGGGCGAGCTTAAGCGCTCGCTCGCCCAAGTGAGCTTCAAATGTCCCAAAGAGCTTTATTCTGAGTTGTTCCGCCATAGATTTCCTCGGTTTGATTTAGTGTCTCCCCCAGAGCCAGCCGTAACCTGGTGGGTAGGGGCTGGGCAAGGGAAGCCCCTCACGAAGCTGGGAGGGTTGCAGTGCCAGCAGCTGCCTGGCACGCTTAACGTAGCCCGCCGCGCTTGTGGAGTAGACGCGGGCAGTCCCATCATCTCCAGCCGTTGCTAGCGTCTCCCCATCGGGCGAGAAACGGGCTGAGCGAACCCCGCCTGCATGCCCACGGATCATCAGTGGAGTCAGCAAGTGAGGGGAATCAAGGGCTTGGGCGACCAGCCAGAGCCGCACGGTTCCATCCAGGCTGGCCGAGGCGAGCCGGGTGCCATCCGGTGAGAACGCCACGGAGCGCACCTCCGCGGTATGGCCCGCCAGAGTTGCTCGGAGCTTATGGTGGGACACGTCCCAGAGGTAGACCATTCCGTCTCGATCTGCGCTTGCCAGAAGCTTTCCATCCGGGGAGAACTCCACTGCCAGAGGGTAGAGTTTGGTCGTCGTGGAGGAGTGTCGTCCTACAGGGAGCAGGGTGGCCTCCAGCGCACCAGTAGAGATCGCATAGAGACCAATCGCTCCGTCTTTTTGGGCGACGGCAACCTGCTTCCCATCTGGGCTGAAGTTAGCGAAGAAGCAGGGCACTTTTCCACTCACCAGTCGCTTGGCTTCTTGACCCGTGCTCGTCTCCCACAGACGCACAGTGCCATCGGCTCCGGCGGTCATCACTTGGCGCTCATCAGGGGAGAACCGGACACTGTAGACATGCCCTTGATGACCCTTGAGCTCATGCACCCGGTAGGGGCCGTACTTGCGACCAGGTCGACCCTCCCGGATCGTGACAACGCCCTCCGCTCCCGAGATGGCGACATACTTGCCCGACGGCGAGAAAGCCATGGAAATCATCCCGATTAGTTGTTTTTTGTCATTGAAGACATAGCCCAAGTTGGGGTTCTGCGCGTAGTTGAGGTCTTTGCGGATACTTCGCTCCTGTACCTCAATCATGCCATCTCCGCCGAGATAACCTAGGCGCGTTCCATCTGGGGAAAACGCCGCATCGTTCATGGTGGAGCCTCCATTGAAGTAGAGTGGTTGGGTAAGCGTCCAGACTTGAGCGGTTCCATCGGTACTGGCAGTGACTACCTGACGACCATCCGGGGCGAAGCGTACTTCCTGCACATCTCCGGTGTGAGAATCGAGCGTGTAGAGCGGCTGTGAGGTCTCACCAAGGTTGTAGATGCGTGCTTTGTGGTCTTGGCTACCAGTGACGACGAGCTGGTGATCTGCTGACCCATCAATGGACCACACGCGATCCATCTGGTAAGGGAAGTAGCGGTGGATAACCTGTCCTTGCGACCAGATCCAGGCGATAGCGGTGGGGTCGCCGCCTGCGCAGAGCAGAACGTCATGGTTGAAGCGCACACAAAACGTCCCAAACCAGTCCGGGTGATTGGGAAAGCTATGGTTGCTGATTCCCGGTTCGAAGCGAGCCATCTGGTTGACCAGCTTGCCGGTGGTAGTATCCCACACCTTGATAAAGCCATCACTTCCGCCGGTTGCGAGCCTGTCGTTTCCCCATGAAAACGCCAGGGAATTGATGATTTTACTGTGCTTGCCTTCCAGATTGATCCGTTTGTCTGAGGCGAGATCCAGGATTTGTGCGCTGTTGCCTGGGATGGTGTAGGCCAGAAGCCGTCCATCGAGTGATAGCTCGGCACAGGCGCTCCCGACCTTGCCGAGGGGAATCTCTCGCACCGGCTTCTTCTGGATAAGATCTGTGCTGGTAGCATCCCAGAGCCGCACAACATTGTCCTCTGCGACCGTGAGAATGAGCTTCCCATCTGCCGAGAAGGTGGCGTTGTTAACCAGGAGGGACTCAGAAGACTGATAGACCTGAATGCGCTGCTTGAGGCGGCCCGTCTGTGCATCCCAGAGGTAAGCGTACTGCCCACGGCCTGCTGTTAGGATGCGTCTGCCATCTGGTGAAAAGCAAGCGCAGGAGAGCTTGTACGGGTGGGGGAGCCTTAGGCGTCGCACGATGCCCACGTTGACTGCGTCTGCGAGTCCCTGTAGGGCTTGCTGGTCAGGCTCTCGCCCCTGCTTAAGGCTGGGTTCGACGGCTCTTAGACCAAAGGTGAGAGCATCAAACTCGCTTCCTCGTCGCAGGGAGAGGGCTGCTGCCTGCCCTCCGTTCATGCTCTCGATAGTTCGCCGCGTGGCTTGCGCGATCCCTTGTTGCTGTTTCACTCCTGCACGGGCCGTCGCGAGTGTCTCCTCAAGAGAGTGGCGCTTGCTCTCCAGTTCTGAAAATTGGGTGCGGAGACCACCGAGCTTACCGTCCAACTCACGAACCTGCTTCTCAACCGACTGATGCTTGGCTTCCGCTGTGCGTCGAGCGAGGCGCTCTTGCTGCGACTCTTTAGCGAGCCTGGCATTGTCTTTTACAGCGGTGTTTTTTGCTTTTAGTGCACTACTCGCCCGACTGTCTGCGGCTCGAACGGCCCGGAGCAAGAAGAAGATGAGCACTCCAATAAGAACCACCGATCCCCAAATGAGGGTGGCTTTGATAAAACCCGCTCGCGTTGCCTGTTCTTGGCGACGTCGCTCCGCCCCTGGTAGGTTTTCTTTGGCCCACTTGTTGTCAAAGACAGTGGCATAGATGCGGTTACGCACCTGAAGCCTTCCCTGACGGAGCGTGATAATCCCTGAGAGGCGCAGAGCATCGCATCGCGGATCGGCGGGATCGTAGCGAACCGGCTTGCCCTGTAGAATCTGCGCATACAGGCTCAGAACAGCAGCAGCGTCTTCCTGTAGGCCCAGAACCCGATTGGCGACATCGGCTAGATTGGCATCGCCTTGGCTGGCTTCTCGGCTCAGAAAGGCTTTCCGACACACCTGATCGACCCGAGCGGTCGTCAACTGTGCGCTTTGACAGGACTTATTTTCTGTTAGGCTGCGGCATAAACGCTGGGTCAGATAAGGATGGCCACTTGTCCAGTACAGCACACGCTCAAGCACCTTATGAGCTTCCTGAGGCGACTTTGTAAAGGGCTCCAGACCCACGAGCAGAGGGTGCGCTTCTTTGAGTGTAAAGTCGGCAAGTTCGATGCGCTGGCCGATATTAAACGGGGTAGTGTGTGGATCTGAGATGAGCTCTCCCGGAGTGGTGGCTCCTGCCAGACAAAACGTCACCTGGTTCCAGAGTGGGTCGTGCTTACGGCGGATGTAGCTCTCCCGAATTGCGGCGAAAAACTCGTCTGTCGAGAAGGCGAGTCGGCGGGTGGCATCGATCTCATCAATGAAAATGTAGAGCGGTTGAGAGGAAGACATCGCCACCTCGCGCAGGCACTCAAACCAACGCTGAACGGGGCTGAGGTGGCTGAGGGATATCCAGCACTCCTCTATCTGAGGCCGTAGTCCTAGTGAACTTGCAAGATTATGGAGCAGGCCGCCGTACCACTGCTCAGGGCTTGTGGGTTGACCAACACTGTCAATCTGGATAAAGCCCACTCTGGCATGAGTGTCTTTGAGGAGGTTCGCCGCCCGAATTACCAGGGAGGACTTACCCACCTGTCGGGCATCGAGAATGTAGCACAGTTCATGGCTCTGGAGTGCTTCCCAGAGGAGCACGTCTGCCTGACGTGGCAGATAGCAGGGAGCATCAAGAGAGACAGGGCCTCCAGTGACAAAAAACTGGCTCCCCGTATTGGTACCCATCTCCTCATTGTAGCGCTTTATCGGGACGATGTGGAGCAGGCACAGTCGGTGTAAGAAATCTGTAAAGTAGAGAGAGCGTCCGATGGGAGACTGCTTAGGTTCGAGTTTTTTATCTACGCGTTACTGTTCTGGATGATCCGCTGTAGGATCGGCAGGTAGAGCCGCTCCACTTCAGCCTGTCCGACTTCATCGCAAAGCTCCACAAAGCGTTGGGCGCAGCTTGTGTGCGGAGCGCGAGGCGAAGTAAAGATTGCCAGAGTTGTGCTACTTCCAACATCTCCGCGCTTCGCATTTTTATACGTCTCCCAAATTGCAAGAAGGCTCATGGATCGAGACACGCGGAGACCAGCGCGGTTGAGATCCAGAAAGTCGATCATAATCATGGCGCGTCGCCAGTGATCTGCATCCTCAGTCTCGGAATGCTTTGGGATCGCTATCGGCCCATCGGGTGAAATCGTGAAGCTGAGTAGCTCCTTCGGGTCTTCGTCGGCGGTGCCAATGGGGTAACAGAGAAAAGGCAACTCAGCGGCGTAGTCGGCAGGGGCATTCTGATCGGCGATGCGGCTTGCTGCGATGGGGAAGAAGTCCAGCTTGAGGAGCGAGTTGCAGACCTTGCACGACGCGGCGTAGTTTCCCAGATGGTAGGCCAAGCGGTAGTAGCCGTCCGAGGCATCGCCGGTAGTGAAAGGGTAGCGTCCTACCTCTGTCGGCCAAGCGCGAACGTTCCCCTTGGGGCGATAGTGCTCTAGGTCGTGGGCAATCGTGCCTAGTGGTCCACCTTCCAGTCGCTGCTCACAGTAGATGCACTTATTATGCTGAAACGCCATGTAGACCGGCTTTACCTCGCTCCAGATGGATGACTTTTCCTCATACTTCCCCTTGTTAAATAGGCGTGTGGTTCGCCAGCGTGCACAACGACGCCAGTTAGGGGCTTTGGCATCGACGCGCTGTTCGATTTCGGTGAGAGTGATGGGGTAGCGGATCATTCCGATGGGATCGCTTCCGCCATACGCCGCGCAAACTCCAGGCGATCCGCTTCTTTGCCACTGAGTGCAAGCTTAGTTATCTCACTCATTTCGGTTCCCGGTGCGCGGGTTGAGGAGAGGCCAAAGTAGGAACTGGTGAGAACCTGATTAGCGGTGAGGCCGTGGATATTCTCCTGGTATTGCTCTACACCATCTGATTCCATGACGAAGATATTCTCTGGCTCCAATGTTCCTGCAACAAGTGGACTATGGGTGGAGAAGAAGAATTGAATTTTTGGGAAGGTCTTCGCGATACTCTCGATCACGTGTCGCTGCCACTCGGGATGTAGAAAAAGGTCTATTTCATCCACTATAACCACGCCTGGAATATCTATAAGTTTATGTTCTCGAATAAACCGTTGACGTTGACTGATTAGCATTTTGACAATCACACTATTGTAATCAATAGGTGTATCAAGATTTCCTTCACGGGTATAAGTTCGGGCGAGCTGTAGTAGTAAATCCCATACCCATCCAATAAACGTGCGAAAGCCATCTGAAAGGGCACTGAATGGTAGTACGATTCCATCTCTTCGAAAGAGAGGCTGCTGTCCATCAGAACCTAAAATCTCAGTTCCATCTGGCAAAAGAGCGTTCAGTATTGATCGCGCTTCTTCGATATAACCAATACTGGCTAGTTGAATATATCCATAGCTGACAGGGACAAGGCCGACATGATCCTCGAATAATCCGGCAACACGCTGGTAGCGTGGGCTGCGGCTTTGCTCGCTATAACCTTCAGGACGTTCAGTGCGGCGGTTGGCACCATAGCCCGCTAGGAAAAAAGCAGGAGAATCGTTTAGGAACATTCGCTCCCAAGTATCTTCCTCGGTGTAGGAGGTGGCGCTAATGTCTTCGACATCCCCGACACGTCGAATCTCTGTCCTTCCCTTAACATGAAGGTTTTTAAGATCGGTATCAATTGAGTCGAGTTTTAGTGTCGCCTCGACGATCGCGCTACCCTTAGTGAGTGATCTTTTTGGACTATTGCCCTCGCCGTTATTGAGGTGGTTTTCTTCAGGTCTGCGCCGAACGAGGTAGTCAGATTGAAAACCACTGGAGTTGATGACAGGCGCGAGAACTCCCAACGCCAGCGCTTTGAAGACGGAGGACTTGCCACTGCCGTTGCTACCCAGAAACAGGTTGACGTTCTTAAGGTGCTCCGGCACGGGGCGCGCTTTCGTCGCACGCCGCCCAGGATAATTGAGTTCTAGTTCGGCTTTCTCAAAGCACCTGAAGTTAGTGATGGATAGTTTCTCGATGTACAAGTTGCCGCGCTCGCTTTCTAATTCATTTTACCGGACAGGAGTCGCTAGCTGCTTTTTAGCAGCACTACAGACGAGGCGGAACGAGCAGTACTCACAGTCCCTTCCTGGATTATCTCTGGGCACTTCTTGAGGCAAGTGGGTCGTAATTTCCACAAGCTACTCTGCCTCGTGCTCCGTTAAGCGGACAATAGCGTGCGCTGGCCCATCACTCTACTGCTCGGCTAAGGGGCGGTAAACCACTGTCTTGTGCTCAAGTACTGGCGATTCTCTTTAGGACGAGACCTACATCGAGCCTCCTAATGCATCCTCAAGGACATCAGCAAGCAGTGGCTCCAGCTCGACCATTTTGGGGAAGAGGTCACCGACCTCAACCTTGAGATTATTGGCGATCTTGATCAGGTTCTTTGCGGAGACATTGCGGTACCCCAGCTCAATGGCGGCGTAGTAGGTTCGATCCATCCCTGCTTTAAGGGCGAAGCGCTCCTGAGAGAAACCAGTTCCCTCCCGGTGCATTCGGATCTGCTTGCCGATGGCTTGCAGGACAGGGTCTCTCTCGTTTGGTTCTTTTCTTTTTGGCACAGAGTTACAGTATGCAGTAGCGGCCTTTGAAGCAACGGTATAATGGTAGACGGACTATTGGCAACATATCCTGAGGCGATGAAAGAAGGTGACCAGGTGGCGAGGCGAAGCACGTTTGAGATACCAGAGACTGCATTTGAGATAAAGGCGACCGAGGCAGAAGCGGTCATTTGTCTCTTCGAGGAAATAGCAGCGGATGAGGGCTGGCAGCCGGGCGATCAGATTCGCGCTCATGCGGCGCGTTCCGTTTATTTTGGCGTGTGGGTGGGCGAGTTGCTCGTGGGTGGGCTCCAGCTCATCACGCCCGACGAGGCGGGCGAAGTGCCCACTCACCTAGTCTGGCCCGAGCTACCCGTCGTGGATAGGGCCTCAGGAGTGCTTCACGCGGCGATTCTAGCGGTGCTGCCTGAGTATCGGGGCAAGGACAACGGCGCGGCATTCTGGCAGCTTGGCTCGGCTCTCTGGCGCTACTGCGTAGAGAACCAGGTTAAGACGATCTGGCTAGAGGCGACCCCCAAGATGCTCCGAGCCTACCGACTGCTAGGCTGGCCGCTGGTGGTGATCGGGGAACTGCGGGAGCACTGGGGTGAGCCCTGCTATCCCTGTAGCCTCTCGGTGCGTGAGGTCGCTGGCTCCCTTGCCGAGCGAGCGCTGATCTCGACAACCTATCGAGGGATTTTGGACTACATGCTCGCCCCTGTACCAAAGCAACCCAAGGTTACCAATGTCAGCGGCGGATAGCCGAGGCGTCAAATTTTCCTGTCTGTTCTCCAATTCGGGCGAGGAACCTTCGCTGCTTGCTACCCCATGTGTCCTCAATCCAGCCACCAATGGAAAAGACCGTATCTCGGAGTTGACTCTCATCCGGCCACTGTTCAATTTCGCGTCGAAGCAAAAGGGATTTTGTTCGAAGAACGATAGGATCATAATGACCAGTATTCGGCTCTGCCCAGCCTTGTCCTATGTTTGCTAGAACACTGCCTTCTACGTCGCGAAAGGCGATTGTCAGCTCAAACGGCCCAGATAGTTGGTAGCGGTTGATGGTATCTGTGTAGATGCTCATCGCCAACCAGATTCGGCTCACTAAACTAATTAGCTGGACATATGTGCGCTCCCTCGATTTGAAAACGGCATCGTCGCCCATCTCCATTTCCAGCGCCGCACTTCGGTGCAAGGCAAGGCACTGCTGCCATTTCGTGGAGCCTCTAACAAACCGGACGGCAGCGTTTGATGTAGGGGCAGATTCGTTAAGACCAGAAACCGGACGTCCTGTACTTGGGTCTGCCCACTCCTGATTCCACCAGGACCAGAAGTCCTCATCAAAGTTGATGAATCCTCGCTCCGGGTCAAGGGGCAGTATCAGCAGCCGAGCAGTTGGGTTGTCAACACGCTCCGCGAGGCCGGAGCTGGCGAAGTCGTCGCTGGTGGTGTCAACGAGGTTCAGCTCTGACCGGTAGCGTCGCCAGCGATTCCGATACAGCTCGAGGTCTACAGCGGGATCGCTCATCGCCTCTGTCTCCCGAGCTGATCGACCGTGGAAACGATCTTCTCCCAGAGGGCCTCCAAGAATTCTTCTTTGGAGTATGTCTCTTGGGTGTGGCGGCTATTGAGCAAGCTGAAATTGATAATTTCTAGAACCGGCTCCCCCGATTCCTCACTGAGCACAGGCGTTGCTGTTGCAGTCATCGCTCCAGAGCTGCTCCCTGAGTTGTTGCCCAATCCATCACAGAACCCGAGGCTTTTATCGCCGCCGATGACGACCTCCCCGGCCACACCGCCGATCGCCTAACGGCCCGGCAACAGCAACTGACCGCCCGTCAGGAACAACATATGGCAAGGTTAGGCGATAGCATCGGCGCGTGGCTGCATGA
>JANNDD010000769.1:0-1394 GCA_031387365.1 Armatimonas sp.
GGTTTTCTGGAGAATAGTGCCTTCAAACCGGGCTTGCTTTACCTCGCTTCCCTTCCAAAAGTTAGGCTCCCCCCGGACAAAGTCTGTAAGGTGGTATCGAGCGAGCCTTGCTACCAGAGTAGGAGGCAAGGGGAATTTCCCGGTAGCAGGTGCCTCCGCCATCGCACGCACCTCTTGGGGCAAGACCCAGATGTGGTCACGCGCCGCTCCTTTATTGAGCTCATGACAGCCCGCAGGCAAGGGGTGGATCCGAACAAAGATACGCAAGAGAGAGGATCCTGTCGGCGCAAGGCGTGTGAAATCGCTACCGAGCTCACTGGTGGCAATAGTCACCCGAGCGGGCGGTATCTGGGCAAACTTCTCCTGCCCGGTTTTTAGCAGCTGTAGCAGACGCTCCACATCGCGGTTATTGTTGAAGCCGTACCCCACCCCATCTGCTCCTGCCACATAGTGCCCCTGCGCCGTCTGCCCGCTTGAGATCCGGGGATTAACACTCAAGGCCATTGCCATAAACCAGTTGCGGGCGGGAGACTTTCCATTCTGAATTTCATGAGTATCCCCCGTGACGGGAATAAAGTCCTGCTGAAGGGATTTGATCACACGTGGATCGCTAAACTTGGACGCACGGTCCAATTTCCCGTTGTTTCAAACACAGCCCAGAGGGTTGCCGTTCATAATCCAGAGATACAGGGGCTTGCCCGTGCGCTGTGCTTCAAGCCGAGCCGCCATGATATTGGTGCGCCAGGGAATCTGTAGCCAGAGTTCTTCTTCCGGAGTGGGGAGCACTACCTTCATCTTCCGATCCAGCGTATCAAGAGTCATCATTTTTTCCTTACAGGCAAACCATTCCTGCTTTTCTTTGCACTATACCTGATGGCGAGTTGGAGAGTTACCAAGGATTTTTTTTGTTTGATCCGATACAATCGGGCGGGCCATTTAGCGCCTCAGAATTTTTTTCGACAAAGAACTATGGCAAAACAAACTATTACAACTCGCGAGAAAGATTACTCGCAGTGGTATCTCGATATCGTCAAAGAGGCGGACCTCTCAGACTACTCTCCTGTGCGTGGCTGTATGGTCATTAAACCCACAGGCTACGCGATCTGGGAGATGATCCAGCAGGGGCTCGACAAGCGTATTAAAGACACGGGCCATGTCAATGCCTACTTCCCACTGTTTATTCCCGTGAGCTTCATGACCAAAGAGGCCGCGCACGTCGAGGGCTTCGCGCCCGAAGTGGCGGTGGTGACGCACCATAGGCTGGAGAGCGATGGCAAGGGTGGGCTGGTTCCGGCTGCACCCCTGGAGGAGCCTTTAGTGGTTCGCCCAACCTCCGAGGCGATTATCGGAGATAGCTTCTCGCGCTGGGTACAGTCTTGGCGCGACCTGCCACT
>JANNDD010000770.1:0-1287 GCA_031387365.1 Armatimonas sp.
GTGCCTCGAACACTTCATACCTACACCGTCACTCCCCGGCTCCCGGAGCGCCTCGCGCCTCTACGGGAGCTTGCTCACAACCTGCGCTGGGCCTGGCACCCCGACACACGTGCTCTCTTTATTGCGCTCGGTGGTGAGGCGCTCTGGAAGGCGTGTGAACACAACCCCGTCAAGCTGATCGGGCGGGTGCCGCAGTCCCAATACGATACTCTGGCCCAGAGGCCCGCGTTTCTAGCGCAACTAGATGCGGTCTGGGCAGACTTCAATGCTTATAAAAATGCCCCCGCCGACCCGCGCTGGCAAGGCCTGGGAACCGTCGCCTATTTCTCCGCAGAGTTTGGCCTCACAGAGAGCCTGCCAATCTACTCGGGTGGCCTCGGGGTGCTGGCAGGCGATCACTTAAAAGCGGCCTCTGATATCAACTTACCCCTCGTGGCCGTGGGCTTTCTCTATCAGAACGGCTACTTTCGCCAGAGCCTGAACGCCGACGGCTGGCAAGTGGAGCACTACCCCACGAACGACTTCTACACGCTGCCTATCGAACCCACGGGCAAGAGGATCCAGGTTGGCTTTCCAGGCCGGACGGTGCATGTCGCGATCTGGAAGGCGCAAGTGGGCCGCATCCCGCTCTACCTGCTGGATACCAACCTCCCCGAGAACGCCGAGGCGGATCGCCATATCGCTGGTAACCTCTACGGCGGCGATCAAGAGACACGAATTCAGCAGGAGCTCGTGCTCGGGGTCGGAGGAATCCAGGCGCTGACGGCGCTGGGCATCACCCCAAATGTCTGCCACATGAATGAGGGGCACTCCGCCTTTCTCTCGCTGGAGCGTGCACGCCAGCTCCAGGAAAAAACGGGGCTGAACTTTGCCGAAGCAACCAACGCCACAGCGGCAGCGCATCTCTTCACGACACACACACCCGTTCCAGCGGGCTTCGATATTTTCTCAAGTGAGCTGCTTTGGAAGTACTTTGGAGAGTTTGCCCCGAAGCTGGGCATCTCTTTTGACGAGCTACTCAACCGAGGCCGTGCACCGCTCATGGAGCCGGGCAAGTTCAACATGGCCGTGCTCGCCTTTCGCCATGCACGCTACATCAACGGTGTCTCGAAGCTCCACGGGCATGTCTCCCGCGAGATGGCACATCCGGTCTGGCAGGAGTTTCCGCTGGACGAAGTACCAATCGGCAGCGTCACCAACGGGATTCATACCCCGAGCTTTCTGTCGCGGCAGATGGGCGAGCTTCTGGAGGCACATCACAACGATCCGATGCTGCTCCCGAGCGAG
>JANNDD010000785.1:0-12844 GCA_031387365.1 Armatimonas sp.
AAGCCCGTGCCGGGCTACCGAATCTGTCCCTCCCGCTGGGCATGGCATGGGCCTGTAGCCCGGAACGGGCTTGGTTCTCCGGAGGGAGACGCCGCGTTCACGCGACGGGTAGCGATTGATTTTGCAAACTTAAATCTCACAAACTAACCAAATTCACGATAAAAGCCTATCAAAAAACCGTTTGCTGCGGTAGAATATTGCCTATGGCAATGCTCGAAGAGCTGCCCGCCTCGGTTGAGGCGGCGCTCAAGGCCCAGCGGAACGGCCACGGTTCAGATCCCCTCACCCTCGCGGTCAAGGCGGACATCAACACAGACGGCGTGATTGGCGAGCGGTGGGTGACCATGGACGCGGAGCTGATCCGAGTCTTCTCTCCCAACGGCGCAAGTGGCTCAGCGGCGCACCTCGACCTCTCCGTTCTCGTCAGCGAGATCACCGGCGCAAAGACCGAGTCTCTGGTGGGCGGCGGGGCGCTGACGGTCTCGCGCGGCTCCGACGTCATCGAGTTGGCACGCTACACCACGCCGCTTGGTGGGCGCATGGCGGGCGTGGCGCGCGTGATGGAGGCTATCGCCAAGGGCCGCGATTTGCCCGATGCCGACCTTGAGGAGGTAGAAAAACTCTGCCCCAAGTGTAGCCGCGCCCTGCCCAAAGATAGCGATGTCTGCCGCCACTGTTTTGACAAGCGCGCGACGTTCACCCGGCTTTTGGGCTACGCCAAGGGCTACAAGCTCCAGGCAACTATCGTCACCGTTCTGATGATCGCGGGCACGGCGCTCCAGCTGCTGCCCGGCTGGATTGTCAAGCGCCTCACCGACGATGTGTTGGTGCCTAAAGTGGCTGTCGCCGCCGCCGACCGGCTGCACGGGCTGATCTACTGGGTGCTCGTGATGATCGCTGCAACCGTACTCGGGCTTGTGATGGGCATCTTCCGCTCGCGCCTCACCGCCTATCTCTCGCTGACCATGACCCGGCAGATCCGCACCGAGACCTACGCGACCCTCCAGAAGCTCGGGCTTTCCTACTACGACAAACGACAGTCCGGCGCACTGCTAAATCGCGTCACCTCCGATGTCAACGAGCTCAATAACTTTCTCGTAGACGGCCTCCAGATGCTCGTGGTCAATGGGCTGATGCTCATTGGAACCCTCGTGATTGTCTTCACCCAGAACTGGCGGCTCGCGCTTCTGGTGATGATCCCCATCCCGCTGGTGGTGCTCGGCACGACCCGTATCTGGAAGTTTCTGTGGGGTCGCCTCGAAAAACTCTGGAACCTTCGCTCATCCATGACGGCCAGTATCGCGGTCGCGCTCAACGGCACGCGCGTGGTGAAAGCCTTCGCGCAAGAGGACCGGGAGATGGCGCGCTTCAACCAGAAAGTGGGCGCGCTCTACCACGCGAACCTGGACCTAGAGAACTGGTGGGCCACCCTGCTACCCATTCTGGGTTTTCTCATGACCAGCGGCGGGTTTATTGTCTGGTATGTCGGCGGGCAGCAAGTGATCGCCGAAGAGATCACGTTCGGCACGCTGAACATGTTCTTCTACTACCTCGGGCAGCTCTACGGCCCGCTTCAGGGCATGACAAGAATTGCAGACTGGCTAGGCCGCGTGCTCACCAGCGCCGAGCGTGTCTTCGAAGTAATGGACACCCAAGCCGATGTCGCCGACAGCGCCGACTCGGTGGCGATGCCTAACATGAAGGGCGAGCTGCTCTTCGAGAACGTCAGCTTCGGCTACGACAAGGCGCGGCGGGTTCTAGAGAACGTGGATCTGCACGTCATGCCCGGTGAGATGATCGGCCTCGTGGGGCACTCCGGCGCGGGCAAGTCCACTATTATCAATCTGATCTCGCGCTTCTACGACCCGAGCGAGGGCCGCATCTTAATTGATGGCGTCGAGATGAAGAAAGTCAAGCTTCAAGATCTCAGAAGCCAGATGGGAATCGTGCTCCAGGAGCCGTTTCTCTTTCCCGGCACCATCGCGGAGAACATCGCCTACGGCAAGGCCGATGCCACCCTTGAGCAGATCATGCGCGCTGCAAAAGCCGCCAACGCCCATGACTTCATCCTGCGCTTCCCCGACGGCTACGACTCCCTCGTGGGCGAGCGCGGCGCACGGCTCTCCGGCGGCGAGCGCCAAAGAATTAGTATCGCACGCGCCATTCTGCACGACCCGAAAGTGCTGATCCTCGACGAAGCCACGGCCTCGGTAGACACAGAAACCGAAAAACAAATCCAAGAAGCCATCCAGCGCCTCATCGCGGGCCGCACCACGTTCGCCATCGCCCACCGCCTCTCGACACTAAGAAATGCCGATAGACTCGTGGTGATTGAGAAAGGCCGCGTCGCCGAGATGGGCACCCACGCCGAGCTGATGGAGAAAGACAACGGTATCTTCCGTAAGCTCGTCGAGATGCAGCTCGAAGTCAACAAGCTCAAGTCCGAGAACATGATCCTGGAAGAGTAAACCTATGGCCTACTCAAAGTTCACTCTTGAAAAAGCATTGAAAGAGCTGGAACTGACTCTAGTGAGTGTGCCGGAGATTTTCGCAGGCGTTGCGCCGGTTGCCGTCTCAGAGCCAATGGCGGGGCTGTTGCAGCAGTATCTAACGATCGCTTTAGGAGTGGCAACGGAGAAAGCACGCTCGGAATACTTGGTCGCGCCTCTGCTCTTCGAGCTGCGGCAGCGCACGGGCGGCGCGATTTCGATCTTCTCCGGCGTGACGTTTGACGTAGACCCAGCGCGAGGGCTCGCAGGCGCGTGCGATTTTCTTCTCGCAAAATCGCCCGAGCAAAACGTACTTCAATCGCCGATCTTTGCAGCGGTAGAATCGAAAAGCGAGAACCTGCGTCCGGGGCTGGGGCAGTGCCTCGCCGAGATGGTAGCGGTGCAGCTCTTCAACCAGCGGGAAGGCCATCCGCTCTCCACAGTCTGGGGCACGGTCACGTCGGGCCTCGCGTGGCGTTTTATGAAACTGGAAGGCCAGACGGTTTTTCTGGAGAACCAGGAGCGCTCCCTCGGCGATGGGAGTGAGGTTCTCGGAATTTTACTGCATATTGCAGAAGGTAAATAGTAAATCATGCAACAAAGTGCCAACACAGATTTCGATCTGATTTTTCTTGATCCGGCAACCGTGACCTTTTTCCGCACGGGCGGCAGCGCCGTGCGTGCCACGATTGCGGACCCCAAGATCGGCTACGAGCGGACGGTTCTCGTCTGCCAGATCGCGCGGGCGTTCCCGCTCTCCCTGCAAGACCAGTACATCGGCCTGCGCGATGCCAAAGATAAAGATGTCGGAATGCTGGAGAGGCTCACGGGCCTCGATGCGGATTCGCGCAAGATCCTAGATGAGGAGCTGGAGCGCCGCTACTTTGTCCCCACCATTCAGCGCGTCACTATGGTCAAAAAAGAGTACGATACTGTCAACTTTGAGGTAGAGACCGATAAAGGCGCACGCAAGTTCGCGGTGCAGAACCTCAAGGACTCGATCCAGGAAGTCAGCGGCGGGCGTGTGCTACTCACGGACCGCACCGGCAGCCGCTACAACATCCCCGACTACCGTAAGCTAGACGAAAAAACACTCGCGATCCTCTCACGGGTTCTGTAAGTATCGGGAAGGGATCGCGCTTGCCCATCGCGAACCTCTCTTCATGACAAAGATCGTCTTTCTGGCAGGTTCTAAAAGCCACGGGCCGGGTGAGCACGAGTACGAGAAGGGTCTGCGGCTTTTCGCCAAGGCGCTGGCTCCGTTTGCCCAGACCGAGGTGCAGCTCTACGGCTGGCCTGAGGGGAACTCAGAGAAAACGCTGGACGACGCGGACTGTATCGTGCTCTACGCCGACGGCTCCGACCATAAACAGAGCGATCATCCCCTGCTGATCGGCAATCGCCTGGCGGTGCTGGAGCGGCAGATGAAGCGTGGTTGCGGCCTGGTGACACTGCACTACGCCACGTTCTGCCCACGGGAACACAGCCAAAAGTATCTCGCGTGGGTCGGTGGGCACTTTGACTACGAATCGGGGAGCGGGGCGAACCACTGGGCATCGGCCATCCAGCACTTTGAGTCTATGCCAAGCCTTGTGCCCCATGAGATTACGGCGGGAGTGACGCCGTTTGCGGTGCGGGAAGAGTGGTACTACAAAATGCGCCTCAACCCAAAGACCGTCCAGCCTCTCATGCAAGTACTGCCACCCGGTGAGACACTGCCGCAGACCGTCGCGTGGTGTGTGAGCCGCCCCGACCAAGCAGGCGGCCGTGGGTTTGCCTGCACGGGCGGGCATACCCACCAAAACTGGGCAATTCCGGGCTACCAGAAGCTCATCGTCCAGGGAATCTTATGGGCCGCCAAGGCCGAGGGGACGCCTCTGCCCGTCCCGCTCGACGATCCGCTGCGCGTGCAGATTCTCACAGGCAAGCACCACCCGGCGCACCACTGGCAACAGACCACGCCTGCGCTTCGGGAGATTATCGGTACCGACAAGCGCACACAAACCACAATCTGTGAGAACCCGGAGGCACTCGAACTTGGTACCACAGATGTTCTGGTTCTCAACTACTGCAACTGGGAATCGGCGAGCCTGAGCGCGGGCAAGCGCACAGCGCTACTCAATTTTGTGCGCCGTGGTGGCGGGCTGGTGCTGGTTCATTTCGCCAACGGTGCTTGGCGCGACTGGCCGGAGTTCTTTGGCGGGCTCGCGCGTCGTGTCTGGGTAGATGGCAAGGCAAACCACGATGCCTACGGCGGCTTTACGGTCACGGTGACGCAACCCACGCACCGGCTCACGGCGGGGTTTCCCGCGCAGTTCCCCACTACCGACGAACTATACTGCTCGCAGGTCGGGGAGCTCCCCGTGGAGCCACTTCTCACCGCGCACTCCAAAGTAACTAATAAAGACGAGCCCTTAGCCTTTGCCTACACCGAGGGCAAGGGACGCATCTTCCAGACGCTTCTCGGCCACGATGCAGGCGCACTCCGCACCCCCGCCCACGCTGAGCTGATCCGTCGCGCCGTGGCCTGGGTAGGAAATCGGGAAGTTTTGCCGCTGCCAACCTCTCCCCCCCAACCCCCTAGTCCCCGCCCGTTTCCCTCCCTCCCCCAGCCCCTCCCTCCCGATAACGGGAAAGGGAGGGGAGATGGTGTGGGCTATGAAGCCAAAGGCGACGCTCGCTGGCAAGAGCCGCCGCTGGTGGTGACATGCCGAGCGCGGCTTTTCTCCAAAGACGGCTTTAATATCCTCGTTGCCAGTAGCCATAAAGACTCGCCGCGCCACTGGGAGATGTACACGGAAGCGGGATCGGGAAAGCTCGCGGTCTATCTGCCCGGCGCGGCTCCGACCAATTTAACGGCAGATTCTGATATTTGCGACGGGCAGTGGCACGCGGTCCGTTTTGAGTACTTGCCCGGCAGTGTGAAGCTCTTGGTTGATGAGAAGCTCACCGCGGAAGCGAAGATTGGGAGGGCACATGTCACGGCCGCCATCGGGCCGCTCTGGATTGGGTGCTATCCGCCACAGGGCCTGGGCTGCGATGGCCAGCTTGAAGACGTTCAGATCGTGAGTAATGGCAAGACACTGGCGCGGTTTGCCTTGAAAAATAACAAGGGGGATGAGGGATTGAAGCGAGTAACGGGTAGTGAAGTGGCAAACGATGCGGCTCCGTGGAAGCTGGAGCTGACCGGCAAGTGGCCAAAAGTGGATACAAAAACCAGCGTGGACTGGCGCGAGAGTGGCAACGATCCGGGGCGCATGCGACACGCAAAACTAACAAAGATTAATAAAACCACGGTCAAGAATCTCAAGCCAGCCTGGGAGTTCAAGACGGGCGACGCGGGTGCGGGGACGACGATTGAGTGCACGCCAATTATTGTTGAGGGCGTGATGTATCTCACCACGGTGAAGCTACGTATTGTCGCGCTGGAGGCGGCGACGGGTAAGCCGATCTGGGTGCACGATCCCAAGTCCAGCGGGGTGCATCGTGGCCTGACCCACTGGACCGACGGCAAGCTCGCCCGGATTCTCTGCGCCCTCCCGGATGGCAAGCTCCTGTCACTAGATGCCCGAACCGGCACGCCCGATACTAGCTTCGGCAAGGGCGGTGTGGTGAACCTGCGAGATGGCTACGAGCGGGATCTCTCCAAGCTCAACTACGGGTGCACGTCGGCACTGGCGCTCTTTGAAAACTTAGTGGTCGTGCCCATCATCAACTCCGAGGGGCAGCCAGGCGCACCCGGCGATATTCGGGCCTTTGATGTGCGCACCGGCAAGGAGGTCTGGCGCTTTCACACCGTCCCTGAGCCCGGCGAGTTTGGCAACGACACCTGGGCCAAGGACTCCTGGCGCGAGCGTTCGGGAACCAACGCCTGGACGGGCTACACGGTGGACACGAAAAATGCGATTGTCTTTGCCGCAACGGGCTCAGCGGCATCTGATTTTTACGGGGCGGATCGGCATGGGGCGAACCTCTTTGCCAACTGTATTATTGCGCTCGATGCAAGAAATGGCAAGCGGCTCTGGCACTTCCAGACCGTGCATCATGATCTCTGGGACCACGACAATCCGTGTCCACCCACGCTCTGTGTCGTGAAGGGCAAGGAGTGTGTCGCACTGCCCACCAAGACGGGCTTTGTCTATGTCTTTGAGCGCAAGACCGGCAAGTCCCTGTTCCCGATTGTCGAAAAAGCCGCCCCGCCCTCAGACATTCCCGGTGAGCAAGCCTGGCCCACCCAGCCCATGCCGCTCGCACCGCCACCGCTCACGCCTCAAGTCATCACCGACGCCGAGCTTACGGTGCCCGCCAACGGACGACGTTATGGACAGTGGCGTCAGCCGCCAAGCGTGGAGGGAACAATCTGCACACCGGGATTTCATGGCGGCGCGAACTGGAGCGGCTCGGCCTACGACCCCGCAACGGGCTATCTGTTCGTCAATACCAACAACGTCCCCAGCGTGGTTCAGCTCAAGGCCAACGAGCGGGGCGGCTATGATTTCCAGGGCTACAACTGGCTCCGCGACAAGGACGGCAGGCCGGGCGTGAAGCCGCCATGGGGCAGCCTCACTGCTGTGGATTTGAACAAGGGCACGTTCGCCTGGCGCATCCCGCTGGGCCACTACCCCGAGCTGGCCGACAAGACCACGGGCACCGAGAACTTCGGTGGCTGCATTGTCACCGCAGGCGGCCTGGTCTTCATCGCCTCCACCCGCGATGAGTTGCTCCGCGCCTTTGACAAAGACACCGGCAAGCTCCTCTGGCAGCACAAGCTCCCCGCCGGAGGCTACGCCTGCCCGGCAACTTACTCGGTCAATGGCAAGCAGTTCGTCGTGATTGCCGCAGGCGGTGGCGGCAAGATCGGCACCAAGTCCGGCGACAGCTACATTGCTTTCGCGCTATCCTAAAAAAACACCGCCGGGGAGGGTTCTCCCAGGCGGCGTTTCAGTCTTTACAAACCCTTGTCTTAGTAGGTGTTCCAGAGAACCCACGGGGCGTGGTGCGAGGGGTTGCTTCCCGAGTAGTTCACCGGGCTGAGGAGAACCTCGCCATCCTCGACGTACTGCCCATTGACCACGGGAGCAAGCTGGAACGCCGAACCTACACTCAGGTTCTTGGAGTGGCCGTCGAGGAACGCAAAGTTGGCGCGGCCCTCTACCGGGATCGAAAGACGGGCGGGGTTGTCGGTGCGGAACTTGGTGGCATTGTGCCGGAACTGGGGAATCAGTCCTGCTGCCGTGGTGCCCACCGGAATGGTACTCCTTGGATCCGTGACCCACATTCCCCAACCGGTTCCGTTGGGCGTGTTGTCTTGGTTGGCGAACCCAGTCTCCCCGATACAGAGCGTCTCCGCAGGCTTCGCGATGCCCGCCATGGAAATCCCGGGAGCGGTGTAGGCATTGGGCGGCCCTGCGCCATTATTTTCGTAGGCATGGGACAGGCCATAGCTCCAGCCGTAGCCCCCATTGTTATCAGCTCCAACCATCACTGTCGCGCCAGGGCAGCCGCTATTGCCAATCCCGGTGTAGGCAAACTGAGTCGCGCGCCAGTTCTGGTTGATATTAGGACAGGTGAAGACTTTCTCATTTTTAACATACGGATAGATCTGCCACTGCCAGCGACCACGGCACATCTGGTTGTAGCCAATTACCGGAAGCGTCTCATCGTAGTCTTGCGCGTACATCATGACGCCCAGCGAGAGCTGTTTTGTATTGGAGAGACAGGCTGTCGCGCGGGCCTTGTCACGGGCCTGAGCGAAGACGGGGAAGAGAATCGCCGCTAGAATGGCGATAATGGCAATGACCACGAGCAGCTCAATCAGCGTAAAGCCTTTTTGAACATGTCGCTTCGGTACGACAGATAATGACAACATAGTAAAGTTCCTCTTTCTTTAAGGGTTGCGCCAGGCGTCGGCGCTGGGATGGTAGACAAAATCTACACCAATCGAAATGCTCCGGTTCGGAGCAGGGGTATCAGTGGCAGTCAGGCGCTCATGGAGGAGCTGCGCGGCCTGCTTGCCCAGCTCGCTCTGCCACTGCCGAATCCCCAGAAACGGTTCCTGCACGTGCTCGACCCAGTCCGAGCGGTTCAGAAACCCGGCCAGTGCGATCCCTGGCCCCACGCGCACACCACGCTGGCGCAGTGTCAGAAGGCCAGACTGGAGGGCGCGGTCGTTGGCGCAGAAAATCGCGGTCGGGGGCTCCGGGTCTTGTAGCCACTCTTTAAAGATCGCCTCGCAGTCGTCAAGCGGACACGTCGGTAAGACATACCCGATTCGCCGTGCCCACTCGGCGCGGCGAATCCACTCCGGGCGCACGGTCAGCCCCGCATCACTTAAGGCTCGTTCATAGCCCGCTTGCCTGTCCCGGATCACGGCGTTAGGAAGCCGGTACGAGCAGAGAAACGCGATCCGCGTGTGTCCTAGCGCCACAAGCTCGGCGATAGCTTGTGCGGTGCCTCCCTCGTTGTCGGAAGTCACACGGTCGGCGGGTATGCCCGTAAGATACCGATCCACAAAAACAAGCTTGCACCCCGCCGCCTCCAGCGCGACATAGGCATCCCGGTTCTCGTTCTGCCCGACGGGCAGGGCGATGAGGCCACGGATCTTTCCCTGAAGCACCTGCGCATGAATCCGCCGCAGACACTCCGCCTCCTGCGCCAGCTCGTCGCGGCTGTCGTAGAGCGCAAAACGCCCACTGCCATCGTCACCAAATGCCTCAGCAATCCCACTAACGATCAGCGCTGTGTCTCGGTTCTGGGTATAGCCACTGAGCACCGCAACCTGATCTATCGGGGAGGGAGGCTCGGTAAGCCTCTCCTGACGCCACTCCTGCACAAAAGTCCCCGCACCGGGACGCCGCTCTAAGAAACCTTCCTGAGTGAGAAGTGAGAGCGCTTTGGCAACCGTGATGCGTGTGGTCGCAAACCGCTCCGAGAGCTCACGCTCCGTGGGAATGCGGCTCTGCGGAGGGAGCTGATTGCTCTCAAGCTCTGCGCGAAGCTCTTGATAGATCTTCACGTAGAGCGGCGCGGTGTCTTTTGGGGGGAATGTCTCCATTGGTCTATTCCAATTACAAGCAAAGTATACACCAATTTCCAGAGTATGCAATAGTCCGCGCGGATCGGATCTCCGCTACAATGGCCCCATGAATCTATTGGCCGCTCTTCTCGCAACTCTTGCCTGCGCCGTGCCAGCACAACCGCAGTTTCAAGACAAGACGGCGGCGCTGGGCCTGGCACTTGGGACGGATCAGGCGTGCTGGGTGGACCTCGACAACGATGGCTTCACAGACCTGTGTGCCTCAGGGACGGCGTGGCGCAATGAGCGTGGGCAGAAGTTTACGAAAATCGCCGAGGTGGGCTTAGTCGTGGCGGCGGATTTTGACAACGATGGCTTTGCCGATCTCTTCTCCTGGAGTCAGCTCAAGCTCTGGCACAACGAGCAAGGCAAGGGCTTCCAAGAAGCTGCCCTGCCCACACTGCCCCCCAGTGTCTCCCGAGGTGCGTGCTGGGGAGACTTTAACGGTGATGGCTTCGTGGATATTTTTGTCGGGGGCTACGAGGACTGGGACAAGAACATCACCTACCCTAGCTTGCTGCTACTCAACCAAAAAGGTAAGGGCTTCACGCTGGCGTGGAGCGATAACAAGTACCGCGCGCGGGGCGTCACAGCCTGCGACTACGACCGAAGCGGCAGCCTGGATCTCTATGTCTCCAACTACCGCCTCCAGCCCAACCGGCTGTGGCGCAACGACGGCGCGGCACACTTTATTGATATCGCCCCTGATGTCCAGGCCCTTGCCACGACCCCAAGCTTTGAGGGAGGGCACTCTATCGGGGCGAGCTGGGCAGACTTCGACAACGACGGCCACTTCGATCTCTTTGCGGGAAACTTCGCCCATGTGGACAGCCGCGGCGACCAGCCCAAGAGCCGTTTTCTCCGCAACCTCGGCCCCACCGGCGGCTACCACTTCGACGACAAAGGCGAGTGTGGCGTGTTTTACCAGGAGTCCTACGCCACCCCCGCAGCGGGCGACTACGACAACGACGGCAACCTCGATCTGCTCTTTACCACCGTCTACGGCGTCGCCTCGTTTAGCCGCCCCAACTTTCCCGTGCTCTACCACAACCAGGGCAACTTTCACTTCACCGATACCACAGCGGCCCTAGGCGTGAACAATCTCCCCCCAACCTACCAGGCCGCCTGGGCCGACTTCGACAACGACGGTGACCTGGACTTTGTCTGCGGCGGCAAGCTCTTCGTGAATCCTGGCACCCCCAACACCCACTGGCTCGAAGTGCATCTCAGCAGCGACAGCAAGCGCGTCAATCGCTCCGCCATTGGTGCCCAAGTGCGGATCAAGCTCAAAGACAGAACCCTCACGCGGCAGGTCGAAGCAGGCACGGGCGAGGGTAACCAAAACGACCTAACGCTCCACTTTGGCCTAGGTGCAGAGAAATCCCCCGTCAGTCTCGAAGTCCTCTGGCCCGACGGCAAAGTCCAAACCATCAAGCGCGTCAAGACAGACCGGCTCCTGAAAGTTACCTACAAGCCATGATCTTTGACAGAAATGCCTCAGTCACCGACCGCTGGCAAGCGATGTACGAGCTGGCGTCAGGGAAGAAAGCCACACGATCACAAGCGCATCGGACGCTGCTCCAGATCGCCTTTGACGAGACAGAGACCATAGAAATTCGCCATATTTCCCTTTGTAGTCTGGCAAATTCCCGAGGTCGCCAGCGCCTGACACCTCACCTCTTACCGCTGATTCAGGACAAAGACGCCCCCTGGGAGCTGCGTGCTGAGGCCGCGCATGTGCTGGGGATGGCGATGGAACAACGCCCCTTCGCGCTCCGCGCTCTCATGACTGCCTGGAAGACCGCCCCACCACAAGTGCGATTTTATATCGCTTATGCCTTTGCGCAAATCGGGAGTCCGAAAGCTATCCCGCTCTTGCGCGAGAGCATCTACGACTACACGCCCGCCCCGGATCTCTGGTGGACGCTGGCCCAGGAGTGTCGTTGGGCGATAACGTGCTGCCGAAAGGCGTGGCACGACACCGATGGCCCTGAGGACCCGGCCTATCTCAGCCCACAGTGGGAACAGCAGACCCAGTTCTTCCGCGCCAAGGGCCGACGACTCTTTCCGCGCAACTGCCGATAGAATAGAGCCATGGGAAACAAAGACGAAGAAGTAAAGGCCATTCAAGAGGCCTTCAAGGCGGAGTTTATCGAGCACCAGAAAAGCGAGGATGTGACCGTCCCTCTTCGGTTTCTCGCCGAGGCACTGGAAGCTGATACGGCGGGCTATAAAAAGCGCTTCAAAGAGAGCGCACTGGCCATGATCGGACTCGTCTTCCTGCTGATCCAGTTCCGCGACACGCCTTACGAACAGTGGGCCTTTATTATCGTCCCGCTGGGCCTCGCCTACGCCGCCCAGCGTGTGAGTTCGCCAAAACGCCCCGCGATCCTGGCCGCCGCGAGCGAGACCCTGCTCTCTCCCGTTCTCTACACCCCCGAGCAGCAGGTGCTCATTGGCCGGATCGCGGCAGCGGCCTTTGGAAGCGAGCGCGGGCTGAAAGCAGCCTGCGAGCAAGCCCTCCAGCAGAGTGCTTAGCCCAAATGCTCCGTCAGTACGAAGCGGAAGATCTCGCCCCGCTCACGGAGCAGCTACGCCAAGAAAACCGAAGAGCGAATTGGATTACTCTTGGCCTGATTGTCATGCTCTACGGCCCACTTACTTTCTTGGTAATAACAGGCAGTAAGTTCTCCCCCTTCCGGTATACGGGGCCACTGGCAGGATGGCTAGGCGTTCCTCTTATCAAGAGAGTACGTGGCTCCAAACGCAGGCGGCAAATGTTTACCAAGGCTCAACAAGTGCTCATGCAGGCGATGGATAGGAGTACACTGGGGCCGCTTTTACAGATCCGCGTAGAGTGCCTAAACTCCTCACAGCTTGAAGCGACGCGTCTAGCAAGTACCTGTGATACGTTTCTCCTTCGCCGCCTCCCTCGCGCCACCGAGGACGAGCTGCTGCGCCTCACTCCCGAGGAGCGCAAGATTCTCGTGCGACTACTACCCCATGCTTTAGGAAGTCCACTCACCAAACCCGCTTTTCAGCCCAACCAGGAGCCCAATCTTTCCGAGACAGAACCGGCAACCGCGATCTTATTGGCGCTAGCAACCCTGAAGCAAACTGGCGGTGAGCGAACCGCCCGACGCATCCTAAAACATTTCAAGAACGAATCACTGCGCGAAGCCGCGCAGGAATACCTTAACTCCCTCCGTCCGTGAGGACGACCGGGGCGCAGCCCCCTCAGCGAGAGGAACTTGTTCCCTCGACGGTCAAGGCAACCGCC
>JANNDD010000786.1:0-2519 GCA_031387365.1 Armatimonas sp.
TACGGGTGCACCCAGGGCTTTCTGTACGGGCGGTGCAGGAGCTTGTTGGCGGTATCGTCCCCGGCGATGCGTTGGTTTTGGACGTCCCAGGCGAGTGTCCTTCCGGTTTGTTGCGCGAGGTTGGCGAGGATACAGCTTGCCGTGGAGATATGGCCCTCCTCAATATCCGCCACGGGCCTGCTGCGCGCTTGGACGGCTCTGAGCCAGTCGGCCATGTGGTAGCGGATGGCCGGAGCGACATGCTTTTCTAAGTCGCGCTCCGTGGCGTCTTCGGGGAACTTGTCGAGCTCAAGTGTCACGTCTTTATGGACGGCGGGGCCACGGCTGGGGATAAAATCGTAGCCATTGACGCTGGCTTTGAGCACACCCTTCTCGCCGTAAAAAATCGCCGACCATGGGTATTTTGCATCGGGCGCATCCCCCCAGCTTCTATGCTGCCAGAGCACTTGTGTCTCGCCAAAGTCAAAGCTCGCGGTCTGGGTATCGGTGATATTGGCGATACTCGCTTTGTCCATAAAAATCCCGCCGTTGGATGATATGCTCTTGGGCCAGCCGAGGCCCAGCATCCAGCGGGTCATGTCCAGCATGTGGACGCACATGTCCCCGACAATGCCATTGCCGTACTCCATAAACGCCCGCCAGCTTCGGGGATGGGCAACCGGGTTGTAGGGCCGCAGCGGCGCGGGCCCGGTCCACATTTCCCAGTCGAGAGTCTCCGGTGGAGCTGTATTGGCTGCGCGGCTAGAGCTTCGCATATGATAGTAGCAGCACGTCTCCACCAGCCCTATCCTGCCCAGTTTGCCCTCGCGCAAAATCTCCCGCGCCTCCACTAAATGCGGCGTGCTCCGGCGCTGCGTCCCAATCTGCACGACGCGCTTGTGCTTACGTGCCGCCGCCAGCATCGCTTGGCCCTCCGCAATATCCACCGAGATCGGCTTCTGGCAGTAGACATCCGCTCCTGCCTCCATCGCCGCGATTGCCTGGAGCGCGTGCCAGTGGTCGGGCGTGCCAATAACGACCAGCTCCGGCTTGGTCTCCTTGAGAAGCTCCCGGTAGTCCGCAAAAGTCGCCGGGCGCTTCTTCGACATTTGCCGCGCCGCCACTAAGTCCGCCGCCTCACCAAGCATCTTCTTATCGACATCGCACAGCGCGACAACCTCCGCATTAGGGGCAACTTGCAGCAGCCGGAAAAGATCGCACTTGCCGTACCACCCCGACCCAATCAGCGCGACACGGGGCTTGATATCCTGAAACTCTCGAAAACTCATGCAGGGATTCTACCCGCCGCCGGTTGGAAACCGGCGTCTCCAATGGCGCTTCGCGCCGCGAAGCCCGTGCCGGGCTATAATTGGGTTAAGATGGCCAATCGTTGCTCACTCTATGCTCTCGATTTCGTACCCGGTGAAGGGGAGAAGACAAAACCCCTGCTTCTCGGCGAGTATGCCTACGATATTCCGCTTATATTCAAGCTCCTAGTTTCCACATCGCCACGAATTTGTCTTTCGCTTGATTGGCCAGATGCTGGCGAAGTTGCGATTCTGGGAGATTTGACACAAGGACGAGAGCGGCTCTTCATGTTTCTCGATCAGCTTACTCATCCGCTTGCTCAGCCTCTGACCGAAGAAATGAAGGTGTTTTTTACACGCCCCGAGTTTCAGTTACCCTACGTCTTATTGGAGCCGCTCGATATTTTTCAGATGAACGAGTCTGATTTTTTTGCCGCAACGTCCCGGCTTCTGGAGGAGATACAGCACTTGGACGGGCGGATACCTACCGAAGTTGAAACTACTTTGACGGCCCTGCTGGCCCCGATATCGACTTCTCCAAAGCGTCTTTTGCCTTGGCAAAAGACGCAAAAGCCCCGCGACCCGCTTCAGCCGCTCTACGATCTTGGTCTCGGAAACTGGGGATAACCCGTCCGAATCTCCAGCCCGGTACGGGCTTCGCGGCACGAAGTGCCATTGCAGACGCCGATTTCCAATCGGCGGCAGGAAAATTCCTCATTGTCCCCCCGCCGGGCGGGGGTTAGGGGGTAAAATACGTCCCATGAGCCAAGAGCAAATCCGCGCCGCACTGCGCGCCCTTCCTATCGAGCTGCCCTCCTGGGGCTTTGCCAATGCGGGCACCCGCTTTGGAGCCTTCCCCGAGCCGGGAGTGGCTCGTGATATCTACGAGAAGATCGAAGATGCCGCGACCGTGCATCGCCTGACCGGGGTCTGCCCGACCGTCGCGGTGCACATTCCCTGGGATCTGCCTCCCGCCGGCAAGACCTGGGCCGATATCGCCGAGTACGCTAAAGGTGAGGGCGTCGCGATTGGGGCGATCAACCCGAATCTGTTCCAAGACCACGACTACAAGTTAGGCTCGGTTTGTAACCCCGACCCGGCGGTGCGCAAGAAAGCCGTCGCGCATCTGAAAGAGTGCGCCGAGATCATGAAGGTGACGGGCAGCAAGCTGCTGAGCATCTGGCTGGCCGATGGGACGAACTACCCCGGCCAGGACGATATTAAAAGCCGCCG
>JANNDD010000809.1:0-1761 GCA_031387365.1 Armatimonas sp.
GCCCTGGAGCTGATGAAGGACGCGACTTGGAGTGAGACGCACCCTAGCTTCTACCACTGGCATACAGCCCAGCGTGAGGAAGTTGACGTCTTGATGGAGTCGCGTGACGGTCGCTTGGTGGGTGTGGAAGTGAAGGCATCCACCTCGGTCTCCAGTAGCGATTTTCGCGGCCTACGTGCCCTTCAAGCCTCTGTCGGTGGTAGTGTTTCTGTAGGTGGTAAGTTTCACCGTGGCATCTTGCTCTACACGGGCCAGCATGTTCTCCCGTTTGGTGAGGGGCTTTTCGCGGTTCCTCTGTCCGCGCTCTGGATTTAGCTTCGTAAAGTATGTCCTAGAAGCTCGGGTATGCCATACTGAAGCTCGGGTATGGCATACTGTGGCATGGCCCAAGGGGAGAGCGACGACAAATATCAGGCACTTGCGCATGACTTATTGACAGTGGATCAGGCGGCGGGCTACTTGCAGCTCTCGACCTCCTCGATCCGCTCCTACATTCGATCTGGCAAGCTGAAGGCGTTCCGCGTGGCGGGTTTGCGCAAGGTGCTGATCCAGAGGGCTGATCTCCTCGCCCTTCTGGAACCTGCTCGCCTAACAGAGCCCTGAACCTCACCTCGACGAATAAGGAACGGTAAGAAGAACTAGGAACGGTCACTTGACGCGGTTTTATGCTTTGGCTACGATTCCGTTATATGGGAACAGTCATTGGCTACGCACGGTCAGCATTGACAGGCTCAAGTCTGAGTCAGCAAAGGGTTGCCTTGCTTAAAGCAGGCTGTGAGGCTGTTTTCGAGGAGGTGTGTTCTGGAATGTCGCCCCTGAAGGAGCGTCCTGCGCTGATGGGGCTGATCCAAGATCTCTGTCCTGGAGACACGCTTGCGGTTTGCGATAGGGCTCGGCTGAGCCGCTCATTTGTCGCGTTTTCCTCCATCCTGTCCGATCTCCAAGCGCGAGGGGTAGAGCTACGCGTGTTGCACGGAGCCCCGACGGCTCAATTCCAGCACCTTTGCGATCTGGGCACGAATGTCCGTAGCCGTGATATCAGGCGGGGGATCGCTCGTGCCAAAAAAGCCCGAGAGCAAGCTGCCTGAATACCCCGGAAACTGTAACCGAAAAGGAACAATTGTTTGTGTTTGGTACTCTTACCTGCCAGTAACGAAAGAGGAACTCCCGACACCGTTCGTCATGCAATTCGGGCCACCAACTTAGAAAAACGTAGGTTTACGTTGAATTCAATGTGAATTCCAAATAAAGGGGCATCGCCTCGACGCCCTTGTCTGTGTTCGCAGAAATCATCTCGTCGTCGGCAAGCGTGATGTTGGCCTCTTTTTGGATGCTCGCCTGGATTTTCCCTTCCGGGAGAGGTTCGATGGCATTCCCGTTCGGCAGGAAGACGCGGCCGGCAGTTTGGCGCTGCACGGCGCGAACGACGGGATAGAAGGGCATGGGGCAGTAGCTCATCAGGTCTTGCGCCACAGGAATGCTGACCGGGATGTAGGCGACCAGGTCCGAGCGCGTCATCTTCTCTAGACCCTTATCCTTGATCGTCGCGTTGTGGCTGCCGTGGTGGCCGACCTTATAGAACGCGACCCGCCCGAGTAGGTCGTCCATCAGGGGTTTCGAACCTTCCGCTGCTGGTGGGTCGCAGCTCGTCGCGGGCGTGTCGCGGAAGTTCCAGCGGTCGATGGTGTGCCATGAGAGCCAATTTCCGACTTGGGCGTCGCCAGGGAACAGCAGCATCTTCTTGGTGCCGGGCTGGTCGAA
>JANNDD010000843.1:0-3036 GCA_031387365.1 Armatimonas sp.
GCTCCAGCTCAACTGGCAGCTCCTACGGCTCACGGGGCACGGAAAGTACGCCGAACAGATCGAGCGCTCGCAGTACAATCATCTCGCTGCCGCCCAGCGCCCCGACGGTGCCCAGTGGTGCTACTACACGGCTCTGGAGGGTACCAAGCCCTACGGCCCCGGCATCAACTGCTGCGTCAGCTCCGGCCCACGCGGTATGGCGCTGGCCCCTCAGAGCGTTTGCTTTACCTGCCAGGATACAAAGGAGCTGATCATTACCACCGTGGATAGCTTCGAGGCAACTGTTATCCTCAACGGAGTACGCGTGCGTGTGGTTCAGCAGAGTCCCTTTCCCAGCCCCGGTAAGATTAGCCTGACTCTCGAGCCCGAGCGCCCAGTTACCTTTGCAATGGCCATTCGCGTTCCGTCGTGGGGGAGCTCCAAGGCGACAGAGGCGCGCCTCCTGCAAGGGCGACAGTTTGCAGCACTTGCCGTCCGCGCACGACCCTGGAAGAGCGGAGATAAATTCGACTGGACAGTGGATTTTCAGCCGCGCACTATTGAGGGCACTTTCACCAACATGGGCCGCACCGCCAAAACCCTCGGGCCATTTGTGCTGGCAGCACAGGGTGATAAGGATGTGCTATTTGCGGAGGCGGGCGCGAAAGGCGAGAAGTACCAGATCTGGATGGGTGGCCCGAAAAGCGAGACCGAGGAAGACCGGAGCCGCCTCGGAAACGCCGATGGCTCGATCTGCGACGGCGACCCGAGGAGCATTGTAGTCACTTTTGATGGCTCCAAAAAGAAGTTGGACTGGTTCAGTCTGAGCTTTGCCAAGCCTAAAACAGCAACCAAGCTCACGTTCTGCCACGGGCGGAGCTACCACGACGGTGGCTGGTTCGACGCGTCGGAGAAAAAGCCCCGGCTGGAGATCCAGCGCACCAAAGACGGCCCCTGGGAGAAGCTCGGGGAGCTGGTGAGCTACCCGGCAACAACCTCGACAAACTCTCAGGGCCTGCGCGACGGCCAGGCATTCTCGCTCATGCTCCCTGCACCTACGTCGTTTTTTGGGGTGCGCGTGCTCGGCAAGCCCGCGAGTGGTGACAATCCCGAGCAGGCGTTCAGCTCCTGTGGCGAGCTGAGCGTGGAGTAAACCGCTTAAATCGCCCCGATAGTTCATCGGGGCGATCTGTTTGATGGAGTGAGATTATGATCGTTTGTTTGGGGGTGCTGGTGGCCGATGTGGTGGCCAAGCCAGTGGACGCACTGCCAAGACGGGGGACGCTGGAGTTGATCGAGCGGATGGAGCTGCACATTGGAGGCAACGCCGCCAACTCCGCCGCCGTGTTGGCAAAGCTAGGCCTGCCCGTGAAGCTGGTTGGGAAAGTGGGCGATGATAGCTTTGGAGCGTTTCTGGCAGAGGGGCTGGCAAAACTGGGTGTGGACACGTGTGCTGTCGCCACGGACCCGCACGCCTCGACTTCCGTCTCGTTGGTGACGGTTCACTCCGATGCCGAGCGCTCGTTTTTGCATGTGGCAGGGGCAAATGCGACTCTCAAATCCGAGGACGTAGACTGGGGGGCACTGGGAGGATCCCGTTTTTTCCATGTTGCGGGTTTGCAGCTTCTCACCGGGCTAGAGGGTGAGGGAGTGGCTGTGGTGCTCGCGGAGGCGCAAAAACGTGGGATGGTGACCTTGCTCGATACCGTCATGAACCCACGCTCCGCCGGCTGGGTTGGCTTGGCTCCGGCACTACCCCACCTCGATTGGTTCGTGCCGTCGGTGGACGAGATCCAGCAGCTCTGCGGGAAAGTAACCGTTATAGAACAAATCGCCGCGTGCCGCGTGGTGAATCCCGCGCTGAACATGGTTGTTAAAGTGGGCAGTGAGGGCTGTTGGGTGGCGGAGGCTAGGAAAGACCCGGTGCTAGTTCCCGCCGAGCCAGGAATCATGGTGGTAGACACACTGGGGGCGGGCGATGCCTGGTGCGCTGGGTTTCTGGCCGGACTCTCGCGTGGGCTGGCTCCCCTTGAGGCCGCCGCACTCGCCAACAGGGTCGGAGCGGCATGTGTGCAGGCACTGGGCGCGACAACCGGAATTCCGCGCCTGGAAGCATTCTTAGTCCACTAGCTTATCTACTCTTCGTATATTAGAAAGGATTTTTCGATGCCACCAAAAATAGTTCTTGTCACGGGTAGTGTCCGGGGGATCGGCCGAGTGATCGCTGAGCGGCTGGAGACGAAGGGCTGGATGGTAATCCGGCACGCGCAGACGGCGGCGGAGCTGGCGGGGTTGGTGGGGATCGCGGGTGATCTCGCCGAGGCAAGCGTTCCCAAAGAGATTATCCACACGGTACTTTTAAAGTACGGGCGGCTGGATGCGCTGGTCAATAACGCCGCACTAACGACGCGCTCGAACTTGGAGACGACCGATGCTGCGCTCTTTGACCGGCTGATGGCGGTGAATCTGCGTGCACCGCTACTGCTGATTCAGGCCGCACTGCCGCACTTTTTAGCGCAGGGTGGCGGCAAAGTGGTGAATATTGGCTCGTCGAACGCCTACTGTGGCGAGCGCAACTTGCTGGCGTACTCCCTCACAAAAGCGGGGCTGATGGTACTGACTCGGAACTTAGGCGACACACACGGGGCTGAGGGTGTGCGCGTGAACCAGCTCAATATTGGCTGGACTCTCTCAGACAGTGAGTACGCCCTGAAAATTGCGGAGGGCCTGCCGCCCGACTGGCCCGAGCGGCTCCCGAAATCCGTCGCGCCGTCCGGTGGCCTGCAAACGCCTGAGGATGTCGCCGCCATGGTTGCCTGGCTCCTCTCCGATGAGGCTCCCCGCGTCAATGGCCAGGTCTGGGACTTCGAGCAGTACCCACTGATCGGACGCAACCCGCCTAAATCCGCCGATTGAAACGCTTGTTGTGAATTGGTACGGTTTGACACGGTTTGACACGAGGGATTAAAATCCCTCGCTGCGGGTCGGCTCCGCCGATGTCCTTCGGACAAGAGAAGCGATCCTTCGGACAAGAGAACGCGTTTGCCTGCCTCATTC
>JANNDD010000848.1:0-14983 GCA_031387365.1 Armatimonas sp.
AGTGCGTGGACGTTGACCCGCTCTTCAAGACCTACGTCAATAAGCTCGTCGCCATCCGCCGCGACTAACCCGATTGCGTACCGCCGATTGAAATCGTCCGCCGATTGAAATCGGCGTCTAGGGGCGTCGTGCCTCCGCCAAGAAGTCGCTCCGCGACTGCCGATCCCCAATCGCGGAGCGACTTCTCAGCCGAAGGCTCCTACACACCAATTTTAATCGGTGGACGACTGCATTCCATTCGTTTTGCTTGTCTGTTATACTGCTCGCAATGGGGCTGGCTCCTCTTCCTACACAATAAGTTCAGGGCGGAGTCAATGTATGCGTTTGCGGCATAACACTCCCCACGACGGAGCAAACACCGCTGCGGCAGAAACACCAGTTAGGCGCTAGTTATAATTGGAATATTAACAAATTTATATTATTAAGGAGCTTTAAAAATGGCAGAAGTTGTATTGTTTCATCATGTTCATGGGCTAACCCCTGGCGTTGTAGCATTCGGTGATAGTTTACGTCAGGCTGGTCACACTGTCCACACGCCTGATCTCTTCGATGGTCGCACATTTAACGACATTGAGTCAGGCATGGGTTTCGTCAGGGAAATTGGTTTTGACAAGGTAGTGTTATGTGGGGAGCAAGCAATTGAAAATCTCCCCTCCGAGTTGGTCTATGCTGGATTCTCTCTGGGTGTGGTTCCAGCCCAGAAACTGGCCCAAACCCGCCCTGGAGCACGCGGGGCACTTCTATTCTATTCTTGTATCCCGGTTTCGGAGTTTGGCCAGACTTGGCCAAAGGGTGTGCCAGTGCAAGTGCATGCGATGGATGCCGACTCGTTCTTCGTTGATGATGGCGATATAAACGCTGCACGCGAGCTTGTCGAAAAAGCCGAGGAAGCGGAGCTTTTCCTTTATCCCGGTAACCAGCATATATTTGCCGACAACTCGCTCCCTTCATACGACGCAGAAGCATCCGCACTCCTGTTGAAAAGGGTGCTTGAGTTTCTTGCTAAACTAAAATGAATCGCTATTATGCTAGGCAAGAGTAGCCAACAGAAATCTGTGGTCAAGAATAGAGCGCCTAACAATGCGTGCACCCGACGCTGGGGACTCTGGCGCGATTCCAAGCATTTTTCTACGCCTCAGCATTTTTCCAGTCGGACGGCGTTCCGCCATCCGCCCCAGCGCGGGTAACGCAAACCGTTCGGCAGTGGAGTTTACATGATGGATCGCACCGAGTTGTACCGGCAGTTCGCCGACTGGTTCCACGCTGGCAAGCGACTCCGACCGGCCACTGCTGCGCAGCTCGCGGAGGCTGAGTTCGCTCTTGGTGTGCTGTGGCCGGAGTCTTACCGGCAGTTCGCCTTGGTGTGTGGTGCCGTGTACTCCCCGTCCCTCCTCGACCTGATTGTCGAGCGCAAGCCTGGCTTCTCCGACGTGCAGCAGTTTCTCACCACAAAGCAGTCGGTCACCGAGACGCGGCGGTGTCGTCTGGAGCCGGGCGATGGTTGTGTGGTGTTCGCCACAGACTGAATAGCCCCTTTCCCAAGGAGGAACGACTGCCTGGGAGAGGGGTTGGGGAGAGGTTAGACGAGGGGACTAACGAAGCGGTAGGCGGAGCGTGATCTTCGTTCCCGCGCCCGGCCCACTCTCGATTTGCAGCTCGCCCCCCAGCCCCTCGGCGCGCTCTCGCATGGTCGCGAGGCCAATACCGGTGCCGTGCGCCTCCACATCGAAGCCTGGGCCGTCGTCGTGGAGGGTCAGGGTGAGAGTCTTACTGGCGCGGGTGAGAGTGGCGGTCGCGTGGGTGGCGGTCGCGGCGTGCTTCGCGGCATTGGTAAGCCCTTCCTGCGCGACCCGGAGCACGGTGAGGCGGATCTGCTCGGGCAGGCCATTGAGCAGCTCGGAGCCCACAGTGGTGATCGGCAGGCCCGTACGCCGAGAGAGTCGCTCCGCCTCGGCTGCCAGGGAGACCTCGGTAGACCAGGGACGGTTGAAAAAAGTCCAGTCGCGAACTTGCTGCATCGCCTCACGAAGCGCCTGGGCCTCGTCTTTGAGCACCACGATACTGGCATCGGCGGGATCGGCTTTCTCACGGACGCGGGCGGCCAGCTCCAGGTGCAGAACGGCGGCGGCCAGGCTATTGCCAACGCCATCGTGGATCTCACGGGAGAGCGACGAGCGCTGCTCGGCCAGCCCCAGCTCCGACTTGAGGTTCGCCAGCTCGACCGAGACCTGCTCCGAGCGCTCCCGAAGCCGCCGCACCACGGAGCTCACCGAGAGCAAGAGGCCCATCCGGACGAACATCTCCAGCACATAGGCGCTCCAGTCCGGGCGTGTGGACGGTGACGGCACGGTTCCCAGAAAGAGTGCCAGGCAGGCCCCAGAGCGGGTGATGGTCGCCTCGGTGCGATTCTCCAGCAAGGTCTCTCCGGCGAGCACCACAAAGGCCACCACCCAGATTGCGCTGTGCAGCCCGCCCGAGAAACGCAGCCCGAGCGCGATACAGATCAGATCCATACTGACAAAGAGCCAGCCCAGCCCGTAGTAGACCCGTGTCGCAATCCCACCGTGATCTCGCCGCGCCGATGCCCAGTTGCGGATCGCTAAGTTGACTGCGGTGAGGCTCAGCACTCCCAGAAAGGGCTGGAGCTGGATCGGGGGAGCACCAGTGTCTACCCCATACGCACGGAAGAAGGCCCAGATCACAATCCCGACCACGCAGGCCCAGTAGATTCCATTGGGGTTGCGCCGAACCTGCGCGCTCAGACGGCGCGCACGGCGAGTCAGGGTGCGCATGGGGAGCTAGAGAGTTCCGTTGAGGACGTAGCGGTACAGAGAGAGGCGCAGCATCTTACAGGCATCATCGGCGAGCCTTTCGGGGGGCAGTGTGCCGTCGCCTGTTTCGAGTGTCACCAAGTGCTCTCCTCTGATCTGAATCGCGGAGCCCAGCTTACGAACATCGTAGACCTGTAGCTCCTGATCCAGTGCCTTATCCAGAGCGGTGGCGACTTCTTTTGCACGCTCGGGTTTTCCCGTGCGAAGGAACAGCTTGCCATCGAGTAAGACCTCCGTTATGGAGCCGTCAACACGGGTCGTGACTTTAAGGATACTGGCTGTCGAGCGGCGGTTAATCGGGAGGCCCATCTGGGAGATCTGTGCGATCATCGCCACGGCGCGTACTTTTTCGGGGGGGTGCGTTCGGAAGATCCCCATCTCCACATCGGGGTGGCTACGCTGGTCGCGGGCGAGGCGCTCCATAAAGGTCAGCATTCCCACGGGATTGAAGCCCGCCTTCTGTGCCAGGATGATCCCACCCTGGTCCGCATCTTTCTCCGCGGTCTGGCCGTAGCCGTTGACTTTCTGAATCGCCAGAAGCTGAAACCCCGTGAGCAAGTTACCCGTGTCCTGCATCGGTACTTTGGCAAGAATCGCCCCGAGGGCAGCGACAGCCATCTGGGTATTGAGCTTGCTCTGTTCCCGCTGGAGCTTCGCGCCGTGACTATGGGCAGCGTGAATAATCTCATGTCCCATCACGCCCGCCAGCTCGTCGTCGGACTGGGTGTACTTGAGGAGCCCCTTGTTGACGTAGACAAAGCCTCCCGGAAGTGCAAAGGCATTGGTGTCCGGATCATCCACGATAAAGAAACGGTAGTTCAGAGGACGCGTCAGCTTGTTTTCTGTGCCGTAGAGAGCGGGGATAGGGGTCTGGTTGGCAAGTGCTGCCAGCTTCTGCCCAATGGTCTCGACACGCTTGACGAGTGCGGGATCGCTCACGAGCTTGAGTCCGCTCTTTACCATCTCCTCGTGCGCCTCACGCCCCATCTTCACCTCCGGGTCTTCGCTGGGGGCGGCAGGTTTCTTCTCCTGGCCATACACCCAGGCGGTGGGCAGTACCAGACAGAGCGCGGTTGCAAAAAGAGCAGCTTTATGTTGAATACGAAGGGCGGCTTTGCGTTTCATGGTGATCTACTCTATTCTACGGCATTGTAGAGAGAATTGTTCCAAAAAACAAACGGGCGAAGCGCAGTCGCTTCGCCCGGAAAGTGCTACAGAAGCTTCCTACTTAAAGCGGCGGGCTCCTGCGAACTTACTATTGTAGTAGGGAAGATCAAGAGGATCCATCACTACACCACGCTTTGTACTGGCGGCGTGGACGAACATACCATTGCCGACGAACATCCCAACATGGGAGATTCCGGAGCGGTAGGTTCCCGCGAAGAAGACGACATCACCAGGAAGAAGCTCATTGCGGGAGATTTTCTTGCCGGTGCCAAACTGCTCACGCGCCGTTCGGGGAAGGGAGACTCCCTCACCGCGCATCAAGTGCTGCACAAAGCTGGAGCAGTCAAAAACGCCGTTGTTGCCCGAAGCGCCAAAACTGTAACGCGCGCCACGGTAGGAGAGGGCACGGGAGATGAGTTTGGAGCTTGTGCCAGTGCGGCCATTACGCGGTCCTAGGCTGCCTTCGAGGGCTGCACGGCTCTTGCCAATCGTGTCTTCTTTTGCGCCAAGAGTGTGGTCGAGTTCTTCGTCGCCCGTCTCCAGAGTGACATTGATCGTGCTCTCGTCCTCAGGGTCAGTCGGAACTGCGGTGGGAGTGGGCTTGGGAGCAACTTTGGGCTTGGGAGTGGCAGTTACCTTGGGGTGGACGGCACCCTCGAAGCGGGTGCGGTTTTGGGGGGAGGCAAAGCCCGTTGTCGTAAGAGCAAACAAAGAGATTGCGATGGTGAGTTGTGTCTGCAGGCGGTTCGTACTAAAGCGCGTCAATATTTCGTTCCTTATCCTTAGATCCTTAGCGGTCCTGTTTTGGCCTATCGCCGGATTGAGTGTAACCTTACTACCTAGGAGTTGTCAAGAGAAGATGTGACCTAGGACACTGTTTTTTGTGGAACTAAAAGTGCTTGAAATGAGGTATCCTCCTCAGTAACTTAGGAAAATGAAAATTTAAAGAGAGGTAATTTCTTCGATGTTTTTTAATCAAATGCAACGGGCACTGGTGCCTGGTCTGATTTTGTTGGCGCTGGCGGGGAGCGCACGTGCGGACTTGAAGGTCGTCTCCAAAATGACGATGGATGCTCCTGCGATGGGCGGGCTAGGGGGCGGACTGGGAGCAAATGTACCCCTTCCCAAGCCTGGCGAGGCAATCCAGACAATCACCTACTATAAGGGAAGTAAGACCCGCGTCGAGGAGGCGACGGGTGCTGTCACGATCACGGATAATACAGCCGGAACCATCACACGGATCGATCCCAAGAAGAAGACCTACTCCGTGGTCAAGATCGCGGATATGACCAAGCAGCTCACCGACGGCGGAGGACCCGCAGCAGGCTTTCTTGAGATGCTTGAGATGAAGGTCAAGAGCGATGTCAAGAAGGGCGGCCATGAGCGCGTGATCGCGGGTAAGAAAGCCACGGATTACCTCTGGACTGCCACTATGAGCATGAGCATGAAGGGTGGCGAAGAGGGCGCTGAGGTTGCTAATATCTCCATGGAAGGCGAGCAGTGGACCAGCGAAGAGATCCAGCTTCCTGATACGGCAGGGAAATCCAACGCACCCCAGCTGCCTGGCATTGGTGGTGGCATGATGGGCGGCATGATGAAGATGATGAACAACATGCCTGGCATGAAAAGCCTGACAGCAACCATGGCACAGATCAAAGGCTTTTCGCTCTTGACCAATATGAAAATTAAGATCCAGAGCCCGTTTGCTGAGGCACAAGGCGCTGATCTCTCCAAGCCCGTCACGAATAAAACGGAAGTGACCGAGCTCAGTGAGGCGGAGCTTCCTGAGAGTCTTTTTACGGTTCCGACTGGCCTCAAAAAGGTTCCTTACGAGATGCCACAGATCCCAGGTTTTGGAGGGTAGTTCATGCGTAAAGGCATCATAACCTTCGCTGCTGCACTGACACTCAGTGCAGCAGCCCATGCGGACCTGAAACTGGTTCAGCAGACGAGTATGGGCGGCGACTTGGGAAAACGTGTTCAGAAAGACGGCGGTGCGCCCAAGACCCCCACGGTGACCATGTACTATAAGGGCAACCGAACCCGTACGGAGTCGGGGGGGCGGGTGACGATCTTCGACGGGCAGCGCATGTTGATGCTGAATCCAGAGAAGAAGACCTACCAGATTATCCCCAAAGATGCTGCGTCGAAGGCGGTTAACCCCATGCTCGCCATGATGGATATCAAGGCCGATGTGAGTGTGAAGCCTACCGGGAAAACCCAGACCATCCAGGGTAAAAAGGCCCAGCAGTATCTCATGACAATGACGATCAAGCTAGGCATGAAGAACACGGCAGCCAAAGATGCCCCCAAAGCAGCCAAAGATACCCCCAAAGGTGATGTCCCTCAGATTCCTCCTATCACCAGCAAGACCGAGCTCTGGACGGCGGAATTTCCTGGTCTCACGCTCTCGGGAGCCGCAATGAGCCAGGCGATGCCCGCTGGTGCTGCCAGCATGCCCTTTGTGAAGGACATGACTGAGAAGATGAAGTCCGTCAAGGGGATTCCGCTTCAGACCACCATGACTCAGGACATGATGGGCCAGCAGATGACGGTGACCATGAAAACCACGACTCTCTCGGAAGCCCCGCTCCCTGACAGCCTCTTTGCCGCGCCTACGGGCTATAAGCAAGTCCCCTACGTGGCTCCTAGCATGCCCATGATGCCAGGACGCGGTTAGCGCGGCGTTTTCACCACCTCGGAAGAAACGGGCACTAGTAAGATCGCTGTGGGTACCTGGACGCCGGTGGGCTCGACATCTTTCAGCCCGCCGCCGTCCAGGTAGACCATCTGTGCTGAGGGGCCACCGTCTAGGCACATTGCCTCGTCGGGTGCACTCTGCAATGTCGTTTTGAAGAACTCCACCAACGAGCGAGCAAGCTCTCCGTAGGTCATGGCATCGGCGCGGTAGAAGACCAGGTAGCGCTCACTCACCGCCACAGCCATTCGCCCCGTTCGGACATCGCTGACTAGCTTCTCCGCTCGATCTGCGACATCTATCTTCCCCCGATGAATCAGGCGGGGGCCACAGGCAAGGGCATAGTCCATACGCCACGTCAGGCCGTTTTTAGTCTTAGTAGGCTTCTCGTACCGCCGTGCGCCGTCTTTCTCCGTCCCAATGGCCCAGGTGACTTCCGCGCCGCCGGACGAGGGTAAACCAATTGCGGAGCGGAGCGCCGTCCCAACAGGCATCCCTGGCGCAACCACTTTGCCATCGATAATACAGAGTTGGACCAGCTGCTTTCGTCGCCCCAGAGAGTCGTAGGACTCTCCGAAGAAGCCGCCATTTATGCCCGCAACGGCACCGTATTTTTGTGCCCACTCATGGACCGTCTTCGCATCGCCCACCAGATTGTTGCGTAGATGCTCAAGATTTTCGGCGACAACAATCGGTCGGACATGAGCGAGCGTCTGATCTATGGTGAGTGTCTGTGCGCCGGAGGCTTTATCGGTGCGGAACGTGATGCCTTCTGCAACACTTACCTCTGGGGGCGGCTCCGCAGCACATCCCGTAAGCAAAAGAGCCGCCGCGAGGGATGCGGCGGCTCCTGAGGTGAGGCTTCGTTGTTTAGACGAAGTCAAGGTTCTTGACCTCTTTGGCGTACTTTTCGATAAACGCACGGCGCGGCTCGACTTTGTCGCCTAGTAGAACCGTGAACATATGATCCGCCTCGGCAGCCTCCTCGACCGTGACCTGCGCGAGAATCCGATTCGCAGGGTTCATGGTCGTGTCCGCCAGATCCTCGGGGTTCATCTCACCCAGTCCTTTAAAACGGGTGACGTGCGTATCGCGCTTCTTGATCTCTTTCAAGATCCGATCTCGGTCAGCCTCGGTACGGGCGTAGATCTTCTGATCCTTCCCGACGCGGATCGAGTAGAGCGGTGGCTGCGCTACATAGACATGCCCGTGATCCACCAGCGGCTTCATGTAGCGGTAGAAGAAGTTGAGAAGCAGCGTGCGAATATGATCGCCGTCCACATCGGCGTCGGCCATGATGATGATCTTGTGGTAGCGCAGCTTGGCCAGGTCGAAGTTATTGCCCTTGTCTTTTTCCTCATCCGTGGACGTGGAAAGCGAGAGTCCGGCACCAATGGCCATGATGAGCTGCTTGATCCCATCGTTGTCGAGTGCTCGGTCAATACGCGCTTTCTCGACACAGAGAATCTTACCGCGAAGAGGCAAGATGGCCTGCGTGCGGCGATCCCGTCCTTGTTTGGCACTCCCGCCTGCAGAGTCACCCTCGACGATGTACAGCTCACATTTACTGGCGTCTTTTTCCATGCAGTCCGCGAGCTTACCGGGAAGACCACCACCGTCCATCGCGCTCTGGCGCTTGATGAGATCTGCCGCCTTTCGGGCGGCATCCCGGGCGCGCTGTGCAATAGACGCTTTTTCCAGAACCGCCTTGGCGATATTGGGGTTTTCCTCGAAGAACTCGGCTAGGCCCTCGCCCACAATGGAGTTCGTGACGCCTTGAATCTCGGGGTTGCCGAGCTTGTTCTTGGTCTGGCCCTCAAACTGTGGGTTGGAGATGCGTACGGAGATCACCGCGACCAGCCCCTCACGAACATCGTCGCCGGAGAAGTTATTATCTTTCTCCTTGAGGTAGTTTGCCTTGCGAGCGTAGGTGTTCACCACGCGGGTGAGCGCCGTCTGGAAGCCCGAGAGGTGCGTGCCGCCGTCTTGGGTATTGATGTTGTTGGCGAAGGAGTAGATGTTCTCCTGGTAGCCTTTGTTGTACTGAAGCGCAATCTCTATTTGCGCGTGCTCGCCCTCTCGGTACTCACGCTCGCGGTAGAAGTAGATCACGCGGGAGTGAATCGGGTCCTTGTTTTCGTTTAAGTGCGCGACATACTCCGCAATTCCCCGCTTATGGTGATATGTGATGGGCTCTTCGTCGTTGAGTTCATCAATAAACGTGATGGCGACTTCTTTATTGAGATACGACAGCTCACGGATACGGGTACGGATACGGTCCGCTGAGTAGGCGAGCTTGCCGTCGTCGTTGAGTGCGCTCGTGAAGATCGTGTCGTCACCGAGCCAGCGCATCATGGTGCCGGTTTCACTCGGATCGCAGTCCCCGATCACGTGTAGTTTCTTGGTGACTTTGCCACGTGCGAAACGAATTTTATGGATCTTGCCACCGTGCTTGACTGTGGTTTCCATCCACTCGGAGAGGGCATTGACACAGCTTGCACCAACGCCGTGCAGACCACCCGAGGTCTTGTAGCCGCCGCCGCCAAACTTTCCGCCCGCGTGTAGCTCGGTCAGCGCTAGTTCGACGCCCGGCTTGCCGGACTTGGTGTTGATGCTCACAGGGATTCCGCGCCCGTTGTCCTCGACACTAATCGTGCGGTCTTTGTGCAAGATCACCGTGATCGCAGTACAGTGCCCGGCGAGCACTTCATCAATGGAGTTATCAATAATCTCTTTGAAAAGATGGTGGAGACCAGGGATGCCTGTATCGCCGATATACATCGCGGGACGGTGGCGCACCGCTTCGAGGCCTTCCAGCTTTGAGATCGCATTCCCATCATAGACCGTCTCGATTTTCTGGACGCTGGGTGTCTCGACTACCTCGTCGCCTTCGTTCATCTCACCTAAAATTTCGTTCTCTTTATCGCTTGCCAATACCTGATCCTCCTCTTGATTTTACCATGAAGCGCCTCTAAACTCCCTGAATCTCATGCAATCCGGAAACGATTGCCTCCGCTTCGTCGGGGAATTGAGTCAAGTGCGCCTCTAACGCCTTCGCCGTCACCGCCCACACCGCGCGCACTGCCTCGGGGTTTCCCAGTCGGTTTTTGGTGGCCCCCTCAAACTGTGGCTGGTGAACCCGCACCGAGAGAACTACCGCCACGCCAAGTCCCGCCTTGCGTGGCTCGAACTCTCGTCCCTGCGCTCGTGCCCACTTCCCTATCGTCCGGGAGACCGCCTGCCGAAACCCCGTGAGCGGCGTCCCCGGCGTGCCCATCACCCCGAGCTGGACGCCGTTGCCAAACGCCAGCCAGACCGGGTCTTCCTGGGTAAAGTAAAACGCGACATCCACCTCGACATCGTCTTTCTTCCCGGAACCCGCGATCACTCTTTGATGGATCGGACGCCTCGCCGCCGCATGCTCCCTCGCCCACTCCGCAACCCCGCCCGGAAAATTCAGCACTTGCGGATCACAGCCCAGGCTTCCGTTGGTAAACGTTATCGTGAGTTTCGGATTCAGAAATGCTTGCTGCCGCTGAATCGCCAGAAGCCTCTCAGGCGACCACGCACTATCTCCAAAAATCTGTGGGTCGGGCTTGAAGCGAATTCGCGTCCCCGTCGGCCCATCGAACGCTTCTTCTCTCTCGTCAACAATCTTGCCACGCTCCGCCCGCACTGTTACTTGCCGCCCCGCTTGCCAGATAGTCGCCTCCATCCACTCCGAGAGGGCATTGACACAACACAATCCAACGCCATGCATTCCCCCACTAATTTTATACGATTTTAGACTTCTCGGATGAGGAAATTTCCTACCAGCCGAGAGCTCAAACGGCAGATTCTTCAGGGGAATTCCACGGCCACTGTCACAGACACTCAGGCTGCCGTCGGAATGCACATGAACCCAAATCTGATCCCCAAATCCTGCCATCGCTTCGTCTAGGGAGTTATCGAAAATCTCTTTGAAAAGATGGTGCATTCCCGGAACACCCGTGTCGCCGATATACATTGCGGGACGATGACGCATCGCTTCAATGGCAGTGAGTTGTACAAGTACTTCGCAGCCGTAGACGGGCTCTGTTTTGATGACTTCTTGGGGATTTGTTTCCATGTGAAAAGCTTTCAATAATTAGTCCGAATCTGTCAATGACTGACAGGAGATTATATCGCAAAAACGGTTTTCCCGCCCGAATTCCGCCGATTAAAATCGGCGTCTGCAGTGGCTTCGTGCCTCAGCCGCGAAGCCCGTTCCGGGCTGCCAAATCCCAGCTCGGCACGAGCTTTGCGGCGCTTGCGCCATTGCTGACGCCCAATTCCATTGGGCGGAATTCTGGGTAGAATAGTGCTATGTTTAACCCGCTTGTGGCGCTGATGGCGCTGTTGGTTATCTCGTCGCCACATTCCCGCAAGAAAGTGATTGTTCGGCAAGTTGCCCCCGGCGTGGAGCTGGTTCAGGAAGTGACTCCTGAGGGCGACAAAGACGGGCCGCTGGTGGTGACAACAATACGCATTGATCCGAAAGTGAAAGGCGTGCGTGTGGAAGCCGCGCTGGGCGGCGGCACGGTCTGGGCCAATGATGCAACTCTGGGGCGCGAGATTCCCTCGAAAACCGTCGCACGGCGCAAAGCCGTTGCGGGGATCAACGCGAGCTTCTTTCCGTTTGCGGGCAATCCCATCGGGCTGCACGTGGAGAACGGTGAGCTGGTGACGGAGCCAGGGCTGCCGCGCACGGCGTTTCTCCTCATGGACGATGGCACGGCGCAGCTCGCGCGGTTTTCCTATGAAGGGGTGGTCAATGGCAAGCCGCTGAGTGGGCTCAATCGCAAGCCGGGCAAGGGCAGCGAGTTGTTGCTTTTTACCCCGATCTTTGCCGACAAAACGCTCAAGACGGAGGGGCGAGTCGAGGTAGTCTTGGAGGGCGTGGCGCTACCGCTCAAGCCAGGTGCGGAGCGGGTCGGAACTGTCGTCTCGGTAAGCGAGGGCGGACTGACACCGCTCAAGCCGGGAACTGTGGTGCTCTCGGGCGGCGGTGAGCTGGGGGAGTGGCTGAAGACGTGGGCCAAGCCGGGGGAGAAGGCTCCGTTGCGCCTGACCATGACTTCCTTGGCAGGCAGCCCGGCGCTCGATCCGGCGAAGATTGCACAGGCGGTCACAGGATCAGGGCGGCTTCTTGCGGGGGGGAAGTTTGCACTCGATCTACCTGCGGAGAAGATCGCTGCAAGTTTCTCCACGACCCGCCACCCGCGCACCGCTGTGGGAATCACCGCCGAGGGCACACTGCTTTTTGTGACCGTGGACGGGCGGCAGAGCGGGTTCTCGCGCGGGGCTTCCCTGACGGAGCTGGCCGTGATCCTGCTTGCCCAAGGGGCGGTGGAGGCGGTTAATCTCGATGGCGGCGGGTCATCGGCGTGTGCTATCCGGGGCGCTGTGGCGAACTCGCCGTCGGAGGGAGTTGAGCGTCCTGTGGCAGATAGTCTGCTAGTCTTTGCCGACGAGGGCATGCAGGCGAGCTCGGAGCTGGTGGTGCCCGCGCTGGAGCGAAAACTTGAGGTAGGGAAGACCTACACGCTTGCCTTGCCTGAGGGCATTGACCCCGCGACCGTGGTGTGGGCCACACAGGGCGGAGTCGGGTTTGTGGATCAGGAAGGGAACTTCCGCGCACAACGCCCAGGCAAGGGCACAGTGATTTTGTGGCGAGGAGCACAGCAAGTACGCATCCCACTGACGGTGGTCAAGGCGGGGAAAAAAACAAGTACCAAGCCGGAGCCCACACTCGATACGCCCGCCTTTGTGCCAGCGGTTGTTTTCTCCGAGGATCAGACCGTGCTGACAATCACCCTCGCGAACAGCGAAGGAGATCGGCTGGGTGGTGAAGGGATCACGCTCGCTGTGACGGGGGGCGTCGCGATGCCCAATCCGGTCACCACAAACGCACGTGGCGAGGCGACAGTGACGATTCAGTGGGATGTGGCCACGGCACCAGGAGCGCGTCAGGTGAAGCTCTCATCGCCCACAAAGCGCTTTCAGAGCGTTATGGTGAAGCCGTCAAAACCGTGACCACTCGAAGAGAATAGACTGAATCTCGGGAGTGCGCTGCTGGAGAAGCTCGTAGGCATGGGGAGCCTCCTCGGCAGGGAGTGTGATGCTTGCCAGGTCGTGGACAATCAGCTTTTTCTGGGCGATTAACTCCAGGGTTTGTCGTATGTCCTCAGGTCGGGTGTTGCGTGGTAGCACGAATGTCAGCTCCTTCATAAACGCCGCCTGGTAGGGCAGAGGCAGTGCTTGTGCGTAGCTTCCCTGAAGGACGTAGCGTGCGCCAAGCTGGTCGCTCTCCCCAAAGGGCACATCATGAGCGAGGCGGATCGCCTTCTCGACGATCTCTGGTGCGCCCGTTGCATCCACAATCACACTTGCGCCCTCGGGGACGAGTACCTGGAGCTGATCAAAGAGTGTGTCGCCTGAGACGGCCTCGAGCCCGCTTCTTCGCACCAGCTCCGCGCGCTCTTGCCGCAGATCGGCACCGATAACCCGGGCACCCGAGAGCGCATGGAGTCGTGCTGACAGCACACCAATGGGGCCCAGCCCGATGACGATTACGGTCTCGCCCTTTTGGGGGCGGGAATGCTGGACACCCCGGTGGGCAATAGCGGCTAGTGTGGTAAGGGGGGCATCCCGCAGGGAGAGCGTGGCGGGCAGGAGGTAGACTTCCGAGGCACGGCGCACGGCGTGCCCACAGTGCCCACCCCAGCACCGCGCGATTTTATCTTCCTCAATCCGGCTCGTGCCGCTACAAAGAACGCGCGTCCCTGGCAAGATTCCCGCCTTCTCGCCGCTTGCAATCACGATTCCAGCGAGCGCGTAGCCCGGGATCAAGGGGAACTCAGGCATCCCAGGCTGCTTTCCCGCGAGCACCCGTAGCTCCGTACCCGGGCTTATACAGGTGAACGCAGTCTTGATCAAAACCTCGTCGGGCTCGGGTTCTGGAACGGTTACTTCCCGCAGCTCAACCTGCCCTGGGGCACTAAAGAGGATTGCCTTTGTTTTCATCTGATTTGCGTTTCTCCTTGGGAATGTGTTTTTCCTTGGGAAGTAGAAGCACTGCAAGAACTGCGCCACCTGCTCCCAGCCAAAACGGCGCGGCGGGCGATACCATGTCGTAGAGCACACCCGCGATCAGGCTGGCAGGGAGCGCCCCGATTCCGACGACGAGGTGAAAAATACCGAGCTGCCGTCCACGCTGGGTGGGGTCGGTCATATCTGCAGCCAGCGCTTTTTGCGCTCCCTGGGTCAGGGTGGAGTAGAGCCCATAGAGAAGAAACAGCCCCAGAACTCCCCCGAAGCCCACGCCACTGGGCAGTTGTGCGAAGCCCGCGTAGACCAGCGCAAAGACTCCCCAGCCCGCCACGATCAGCGGCCAGCGCCCGACGCTGTCCGAGAGCTTCCCCACAAGATAGCCAAGGCTCGCCTCCACCATATTAAAGAGGGCATAGAGCAGCAGGATACTCTCCGGTGTGAGCTTGGCACCTTCTTGGGCCCGGAGGAGTAAAAACTGGTCTGAGGAGTTCACAAGGCTAAAGACTCCCACAGAAAGTAGGAACCGTTTGTAGGTCGGGGACAACCCTGCGAGGCTAAACAACCTCTCTTTGCGATTCTTCTCTGCGCCGCTGAGACCGCGACCCGTTTTTTTGTCAGGCTCTTCTTTAACTGCCAGCCAGAGCAGGAGCACGCCCAGAAGGGCGGGAATGAAGGCGATCCAGTAGAGCGAGCGCAGGCCGCTCGGGTTGGCACGTAGAAAGAAGTAGCCGATAAGTGGCCCCAGCACCGCGCCCGTTGTATCCAGGCTCCGGTGGAGGCCAAACGCGCGGCCACGCTGTTCCTTAGGGCACACATCGGCGATCAGGGCATCACGGGGGGCACCACGCAGACCCTTGCCGGTACGATCCAGGAGCCGGGCCGCCAGCACCTGCGGCCACGCGCCCGCCGCGCCGATCAGGGGTTTGGAGAGCGCCGCCAGCCCGTAGCCCAGCAGCGCGAGCGGCTTGCGCCTGCCCATCTTATCGGAGAGTGTCCCTGAGTAGAGTTTCAGAATACTGGCCGTGGACTCCGCCAGTCCCTCGATCAGCCCCAGCACCCACGCGGGCGCCCCCAGCAGACGGAGCAATCGTCCGTTGATGGGGTAGACCATCTCACTCGATAGATCGGTAAGCAGGCTGACGAAGCCTAACGCCTTAACGGTAGCGGGCAAGGGCTGCTCGTTTGCCATTTAAAACCGCCAGAGGAGGTCGGTGTT
>JANNDD010000856.1:0-2166 GCA_031387365.1 Armatimonas sp.
AGCAAGCGCACTTCGTTCGGCAGGCGCTGGAGCGCTTGCCCGAGAGATGCCAGAAGCTGCTGGACTTGCTCTATGCCGATGAAGCCACGCCCTACATCGAGATCTCGCAAAAGCTTGGGATTCCCGTGGGGAGCATTGGGCCGCAGCGGGCACGGTGCCTGGAGCGGCTAAAAAAGAAGTGGGAGGAGCTGGAGGCGTAGGCGTATTTTTTCCAGCGCTTGCGGGTTCTTGATAAAAGACATGGACGAATTCACGGACGAGTGGCTGGAAACAACACTACGCTCGGCGCTGGAACCGCAGCCAGTGCCGTCGGTGGAGGCGCTTGACTTCGCCCTCGGGCTGGCGCGAATGCTGCCAAAGAACCACCGTCCGTCGCTTGTCGCGCGACTGATCTCGGGTGGTCAGCCGCTCGCCACCGCGCGTGGCGTTGAGGCGCAGCAGCGGCTCTATGAGACCGACAGCCATCTGATCACCCTCTGGGACGAAGCGGACTCAGGGGCGAGCCGCTATCTAATCGGCCAAGTCTATGCAAAAAATAACGGCCCCCTGATGCCTGAGTCCGTGACACTATTCTCGGTGCAGAGTGCAGAGACAAGCGCCCGACAAGAGGGCAGCGAGTTCCATGTGGCGGGGGTCGCGCCCGGAGTCTATGCCCTGCGCTGCGCCCTGGAGAGCACGGATATTCTTCTGCCCGAAGTCGAGGTCGGCGGTTAGTATGGACGCGCTGGCGGAGGCGCGTGCGCTGCGGCAACAAGGACGCCATGAAGATGCACTAGGAGCGTTTGCTCGCGCCGTGCAGGAAGCAAACGCCGCGGGCGAGACGCTTCGAGCCGCCCAGGTGCGGATTGGAGAGATTGATAGTCTTGGCATGCTGGGCCGCTACGATGAGGCAATTACTCTGGCAGAGAGGCTTGAAACCCAGCTTCCCCCGCGCGATGTCGCGCGCGTGCTGGGAAATCTCGGGAGCCTATACCTGCGCCGCGACCAGTACGCCGAAGCGCTAGCGTGCTACGAAAGAGCGAGCCCGTTAGACGCAGACCCACGCCTACATGCCGGGCTTGCGGTGAACGCGGGAATCACCCTCACCCATCTAGGCCGCGAGGTTGAGGCGGAGGAGCACTACGCACAGGCGCGTGAGATCTACACCACGTTAGGCTCCGCTTTTGATGCCGCCGTCGTCAACACAAATCTAGGCTTTCTGAGTGTCACGGCAGGCCGCTACGCCCGTGCGCTTGCACTACTCACCGAGGCAATTTCAGTCTTTCAGAGTGAGGGCACGGTGCACGAAGAGGCACGAGCAGCCATTGATGCGGGCGAGACCTGCCGTGCGCTGAATCTCTTGCCTGAGGCGCTGGCGCACTACAGCCGTGCCCAAGCGATCTTTGTGCAGCTTCCCCTCGACTACGACCGTGCACGCGCCGCGCTTGGCCAGGCGGCGATTTTTGCCCAGCAGGGCCGCGACGGCGACGTGGAAGCGGCGCTTGCACAGGCCGAGACGCTCTTTGTGGCGCAGGGGAATACTGTCCAGCAGGCACATCTGCAGCTTCTGCGTGCCCTTCTACGGCAGCGCGAGGGCCGCGAAGCCGAGGCTCGCGTGGCCGCGCTAGCCGCACGGGCAGGCTTTGAGTTCGCACGCTTGCCGGGGTGGGCTGCCGAGGCGCAGCTGCTTCTGGGCGAGGAGCTAGAGAGTGTCGTAGCGCTTGCCCGCACCACGGGCCGTGTCTGGCTGGAGAGTCGTGCGGAGCGTGAGTGTCTCACGGCCCTCCCGCAGCTGGCGAAGCTCTCCGAGCTCCGGCACGCAGCCCGCCGCTTTCGCTATCACTTGCAGAAAATGGCAGGAGCCCCTGCGCTCCGTCCTCTGCTTGCACCCGCTCTCAAAACCGAGCTAGACGCCGTTCTCGGACAGCTCTATGACTTCGTTTTCAGGCCGCTTGCCCCAAAAATCCACACACAGCGGCTGGTTATTGTCCCGACAGGTGTGCTTCATGGGCTTCCTCTCGCGGCCTTTCGTGACGGAGACACCTACTTACTAGATCAGTACGAGCTGGTGGTCACCCCGAGCGCCGCGATCTGGCATACGCTGGTGAGCCGACGTCAACAATCAAAGCTCCGTACCGGCCCGGCACTCCTCGTGAGCCTGCACAGCGTGGGAACCGAGCAAGCACA
>JANNDD010000877.1:0-3358 GCA_031387365.1 Armatimonas sp.
CCGCGAAATTGAAGGGCGCTTTGAGGACGCGCAGGACGATCCTACGGACGCCGAGGAAGCGCTCTTTCTTCAGTTTCTTCATGCAGTAGACAGCGCGAAGGCGGAGGCGGAAGCCCGCTCGGTGCTGGGAATACGGGACGCGGCAAAGACCGACTGGAGAGCACACGCCTGGTACCTGGAGCGAACGAGGCCCGATCAATATGGAGCCAAAGAGCGACACGTCCACGAGTTTTCCCGATCTAATGATGAGCGATTTGTCGCCGAGGCAGCGCGCCTATTTGGAGGAGCTTTCGCGGCGTCTGTCTCAGAAGCGCTCGAAGTCAGCCCCCAAGACGACAACAACATCGAAGCCCACGATCCAGGATGAGCTAACCGAGAAGATCATCGCCTCATTCGCGGCCTTTGTCCCCTTCGCCTGGCCGATCTTAGAGCCGGGAACCGACTACCTGCACAACTGGCACGTGGACTGCATTGCCGAGCACCTCGAAGCGGTGACAGCGGGAGAGATCCGCCACCTCGTCATCAACATCCCGCCACGGTTCATGAAAAGCTCATTGGTTACGATCATGTGGCCCGTTTGGGAGTGGCTCACGTGCCCCACCCGGCGCTTTCTCTTTGATAGCTACTCCGCTAACCTAATGGAGACGCACTCTATCGCCCGGCGCAACCTCATCGAGTCGCCCGAGTTCCAGGCACGCTTCTGTGACCGGTTCCAGCTCGCCCACGACTCCAACAAGAAAGATGAGTTCTCCAACACCCACCGGGGCATCATGATCGCCAACCGCTCCGCAACGGGCAAGGGCGGCAACCGCGTGATCATGGACGACCCGCTTGATCCCGAGCAGGCGTTCAGCACGGCGGAGCGCGAGGCGGCGAACCGGCGCTTCACTCAGAAGCTCTCCAGCCGCCTCAACGACAAGAAGCGCGACTCGTTCGTGATCGTGATGCAGCGTGTCCATGAGAAAGACGTCTCGGCCATTGGGATCGCACGCGGCTACGAGCACCTTAAGCTCCCCGCCGAGGCACCGCACAAGACGGTGATCTACTTCCCCCGCTCGGGCCGGGTGCTGATTCGCCAACCAGGGGAGCTGCTCTGGCCGGAGCGTGAAGGGCCCAAGGAAACAGCGGAGGCAAAGGCCAACCTGGGCAGCTACGGCTTCGCAGGACAGTACCAGCAGGAACCCGCGCCCATCGAGGGCGGGATCATCAAGCGGGCCTGGTGGAAGTACTACCGTCAGTACCCCGGCAAGTTCGACGAGATCATCCAGAGCTGGGATCTCACGTTCAAAGACACGTCGTACTCGGATCTGGTCGCCGGTCAGGTCTGGGGCAGGCTCGGCACCGACTTCTACCTCTTGGACTATGTTGCCGAGCGCATGGACTTTATCGCCACGCTCTCGGCCATTCGCTCCATGAGCGCCAAGTGGCCAAGAGTGAAAACGATTCTGATTGAGGACGCCGCCAACGGCCCGGCAGTGGTCTCGGTTCTCAAGAAGGAGCTGAATGGCATCGTGACCTTCTCCCCTGCCGACTACGGCAGCAAGGAGGCGCGTGTCTTTGCGGTCAGCCCCACCGTTGAGGCGGGCAATGTCTACCTACCGCTCACCCAGAGTGCAGAGGGCACCTGGTCGCCCGCCTACTTTGTCGAGGACTTCGTGAGGCTCTGCGCCATGTTCCCCAACGCCGAGCACGACGATCCCGTGGACGCGTTCACGGCGGCGATCATCCGCATGAGCGGCCTACGTAAGAAACGCGGTGTCGGGCAGACCAACTACCTACAGGGGTGAGTCATTCAATGCTGTATCCTCTGGGGTGATCCCTGTAACTCCCCTCGCGCCTCTGCCTCTTTTTTGAAGAGCATAGCACATACTTCTTCGATTATTTGAGCGATGCGGCTGGGCCCGTCAGGATCAGCTGCAACCCGCTCGGCAGTCTCAGGGGAGATATCAAAATCAAGAGCTACTTTCACTTTCACAGAATCACCTCTCGGATCATTCGAAGCGAGGAAATTATGATCATTGCAGCACCAATTATCAACATCATAACTCCCACGATCTTCCGACGTTTTCCAATATCCAGCCATTTTGGCGGTTCATCATGCGGCTTCTGCCGTTGCTGCATCATTTTGCCTTCACAACCAATTCCAGAGGACAATTCTATGAATCGCCAACCTGTGGGAAGCCGACTTTTGGACGATGAGTTTCATAAATCACTCTATTGACGAAGCTAAATATGAATGTTGGTCCAAAGATCAGCAGGCGCATAGCGAGAGATATGAGTAACGTTTGTCGTTGCAATCATCACTTCCGACAGCGGAATCCCTTCGTTTACAGCCCAGCTTCTCACCTGAGCTGCAAAGATTACATCGCCATCCAGTGCTTCAGGCGGTGCGGTAGCGAGTCCCGAGTTGCGTGCGGTCGCCCAGAGGTTCGCCGCCTCGCGCATTGCTTCAGTAGAAATAGGAAGATAGCGATCTGCTGACAACAACAGAGCATCAAGGCGGCGGATGCTGCTCTGTTTCCCAGAGCGGATCAGCTCACGGCGCACTTCGTAATCGGTGACCTCGGCAACACGAACGGGCACACCCGATGTGATCAAAGTGCTAAACCACAAACGACAGGCATCAGCTTCCGGTCTTTGTCCGGGACGGCGTACAATCTCTGAAAGTGGCCCCGCATCCAGAAAAACAGCAGTCAGAGCCATTACGGAGCATTCCCCTCGCTTTCGAGTTCGGGAATGTGTTCAAGCTCGGGATAGGGAATGCGCTCGCCAGTCGCCTTACGATTGTTGTTCAGAGCCCGACGTAACTCTAGGTCCTCTTCATCCCTGCGACGCAGTTCGTCCTCGTCATCCGTAGCGTCTTCTTCGTCCCACAGAGCGAAGAGAGCCTTATCAGCCTCAGCCTGTTTCAACGCAAAAGCCCGCTGACGCTCCCGCGCGTCTTCAGCCTCGAACTCACGATCCAAGAGTTCGGTAGCCTTTGCCCGTGCTGTCGGATCTTTTTTTAGCCGCGCCGCGACACTAGGCCGAACCGTTAATGTGATGGTACTCATCAGTTACCTCCTGCGTCTCTCGTGCCGTCGCAACTACCTCAGGCAAAGAAGATTCCTTAGCCATTTTAACACGTCCCCTCAGGAGGGCCACCCTTGGACGAAGAGCTACACAAATCTATCGAGCGGGAGCGGGAAGCTGCTCTGCCTGAGGCGTACCTGGTGCGCAAGTACCGAGCCTATGCCCGGGGCAACCAGCCCATCAAGCTGACCGAGGCGGAGCGCAGGTGCGTGGCGGGGATTCTGGGCAACCGGTTCTGCGACAACATCGTGGGCAAAGTGCTCTCCACCGTCTCGACTCGCTTGCG
>JANNDD010000878.1:0-2075 GCA_031387365.1 Armatimonas sp.
AGCCGCTGGTGGGCGCAACGGGCGTGGAACTGTTTGTGGATCGCGCCCGCGCCGTCCGCCCGGACTTCACGCTACACGCGGGGAATAGAGCAGAGATTGAAGCAATCTGCACGCTACTGGACGGCTTACCGCTTGCCATCGAGCTTGCGGCGGCGTGGGTACGCGTTCTGACACTTCCGGAGCTTCGCGAGCGCCTTGAGAAAGAAGTCCTCTGGCTGGAAGGGCGTCGCCGCGATCTCAACCCGCGCCAAAAGAGCCTGGAAGCAACGCTGCACTGGAGCTGGCAGCTCTTATCGCCAGAGCAGAAGCGCCTGCTCAGCGCCCTCTCGGTGTTTCGCGGCGGCTGGACACTAGATGCCATCGAGGCCGTGCACCGCTCACCCGACACGCTGGACTTGCTCTACAACCTCGTGGACAAGTCGCTCGTCGTCGTGGAGCAGACGCCCGCCTCCACCCGCTTTCGTTTACTGGAGACCATTCGCCAGTTTGCCAGCGAGCGCTTGGACGAGAGCGGCGAGCGCGATGCCACGCACAACCGGCAGGCGATTTTCTTCCTCGGTCTCCTGAGTCAGCTTAAGGATCAGCTACGTGGCGCGGGCCTGAAGGCCGCACTCGATTCCTTGGAGGCGGAGCACGATAACTTCCGAGCCATCCTGCGGCGACCCCACGACGAGAACCGGCTGACGCTCGTCGGGCGCTTGGCGCGCTTCTGGCTCATACGTGGCCACTTCAGCGAGGGACGCGAGTACCTCGGCAAAGCGCTGGACGAAGCGGGTAGCACGGCTCTCCCCTTGGAGCGCGCCCTTGCTCTGCTCGGGTTGGGTTCGTTAGAGCGTTCGCAGAGCGATTACGTGGCCGCGCGCCTGCATCTGGAGGAGGCGCTGGCGATCTACCGGGCGAAAGACGAGGCTCCGTTGATGGCGGGTGCCCTGCAACATTTGGGGGTGATCGCGCAAGAGCAGAAAGAGCTGACCCAAGCCCAGTCCTACTTCGAGGAGGCGCTTGGAATCTACCGTGAGAAGGGGCAAACGATCTCCATTGCCAATCAGCTCAATAGTCTGGGAGTTGTTTTCTCCGATCAGAGCGAGTTTACAAAGGCGCGTGCTTACTTGGAAGAAAGCTTTGATCTCAACCGGGCGATAGGTGATGATCATCAGAGTTCTATCAACCTGGTAAATTTGGGCGTTCTCGCCGCCAAGCAAGGCGATCTCAAAACGGCTAAGATTCATTTTGAGCGGAGCTTGACTATCCAGCGTGAGTTTGGCGACCTTCGTGGCATTGTGGGTTTGTTAAGTAATCTGTCTCTAATCGCCTTCCATCAAGAAGATTATGTGGAGGGAAAGCGCCTCAACCAGGAGGTACTGCGTCTCCAAAGCCAGATCGGAAACCAGAGAGGAGTTGCTAACTCCCTCTGGTTTCATGGCGGGCTCTGTCGGGTTCAGGGGGACTGGAATCAGGCGGTACTCTTCTGGAGCACGGCGACGGCCTTTCGGGAACGACTTGGGATAGCGCAGCTTCCAAAAGAGAGTGCGGATCATCCTCAAGAGCTTTGCGATGCCCGAACCACGCTCGGCAAAGCGGCATTTGAGGCCGCCTGGGAGGAAGGCCGTCAGCTCTCGCGGGAGGATGTTGTTGCGCACGTGCTGCGCTGAAACGGCCTCTCAAAGAGCCGCCATGAGACCCACGCCGCTCCAAGAACCAGCGGCAAGCCCAGCCCGAGAAGTGCAAGGGTTTGCAGTTCTTGTGTGGCGGTCGGTAGGAGTGGCTTGATCACTTTCTTGGCGAGCATCTCCAGAACGGGAAAGTGGATCAGATAGACCGAGTAGGCGATCGTGCCGCAGAAGACCACGGGGCGCAGAGTGAGCAGCTTTGGCGGCTTATGGTGCCAGAGCGCCAGACACGCCGCCGTCAGAATCCCTGCCACCGGATCAATCACCGGAAAGGCACGGGCCAGATCGGCTTCAGAGTGCTCCATTGGGAATATAAAGAGCAAGCCGGTAAGTAAGAGGCCCGAGACGAGTGCGAGCACCACGACCGCCAGGCGATTACGCTCGCCGTCCCAGCGCGAGGTGAGT
>JANNDD010000894.1:0-12442 GCA_031387365.1 Armatimonas sp.
GCAAGCTGGATCACCCCCGCAAACTTTGGCTTCTACGATCCCGATCTCTTCACCAACGAACGCGTGCCAAAACCAATTCCCTACGTCCATACCGTCGGTGGGCCGTATCGAAGCGAGGGCCGACAGCTTGCCTCAGGGGAAACCATTGTGCTAGGAACGATCCCGATTCCTCGTGAGGCGCGTGCCACCCTAGACGCGTTTCCTCGCCCCGGACTGACGGTATCCACCGATCTGTTGATCCCCCCAACGGAGTTCTACGCCTACGAGGCACGTTTTTCGCTGGGCATCACAGTGGCAGGAAAAAGCGAGCAGAAGCTCTCGGCACGCTTGCCCTTTACCGTGTCGCGCTCCTAAACCCTTCGCGAAGCCCGTACCCAGAGGGTGCCCATGGCGAGCCTAAGCGAGCCGGGAGGCAAAAAGCGCGGGTACACTGCGTGCGTGATTACCTTTGACTACCACAGCCACAACGACCGCTGTGGCCATGCGGTCGGAAAGCTGGAGGACTATGCCCAGCAGGCAATAGCGCTCGGCCTGACCCACTTTGGCATGTCTGATCATGGCCCCGCCTACTGGCTTGAGGGCGACCACGCCCAGCCCTGGGTGCAGATGGCCGTCTCCGAGCTGCCTAACTATGTCGCGGAGGCCGTGGCTATCAAAGAGCGCTACGCCGATGAGATTGCGCTGGCCGTGGGGATCGAGGCGGACTTTATCGAGGGCGACGAGGAGAAACTCGCCGCTTGGCTCGTGGCGCATCCCTTTGACTACGTTCTGGGCTCGGTGCACTACTGCCTCGGCCACAGTGTCTTTGACCGACGGCGCTGGAAGACGCAGCGGCCTGAGGCGATCTTTCGAGACTACTACCGGCAGGTGATTCTAGCCGCACGCTCCGGGCTCTTTGATATTCTCTCGCACCTCACCGTGATAGATACCTACTCACCTGGAATGCCAGACGCGCTTGCCGTCGAGCTCTACCCCGAAGTCGCGGCGGCGATAGCGGAGTCCGGCTGCATCGTCGAGCTCAATACATCGTGCTACCGTAAGCAGCCTTTCTGGAACGAGCCGTACCCGAACCGCAAGATGCTGACGGAGCTGATCGCGCGCGGGGTTCCCCTGACGTTTGGCTCGGACTGTCACGCACCCGAGGAACTCCACTTTGCCCGCGAGAAAGTGGAGACACTACTGACTGAACGCGGTGTTTCTCCTAAAGCGCAACCAAATCGGGTAAAACGAGGTCAGATTCAAACGTTTTTGGTTCCCCCGCGTGGCGGGGGCGAGGGGGCAAGCTAGTTTGGAGAATTTTCTTAATTTTAACTGGGTGAGTATGCCCAGCGCTTGGATTGGGTTACTCACCCTGATTGCGCTAGAGATCGTGCTGGGGATAGATAATATCGTCTTTATCTCGATTCTTTCCGGCAAGCTTGCGCCCGAGAGGCAGGCAGAGGGCCGCCGTAAGGGAATGGTGCTAGCAGTCATTCCGCGTATCCTCCTGCTGCTTTTTATTCCCGTGGTGCTTCGGATGAAAGACCCTCTGTTTAGTCTGCCGTTTAAAGACCCACACTCGCACGCGGCGACCATTGGTATCTCGCTACAAGACTTGGTGCTGATTATTGGTGGGATTTTCTTGCTGGCCAAGGCTTCCCATGAGCTGCACCATAAGCTAGAAGGCGATGACCATATTGAGGCGAACCCGGACGAGCGCAAGAGTGGGAGTGGGACATTTGGGGCAGTGATGGTACAGATCATGCTGCTCAATATTGTCTTCTCACTCGACTCCATTGTGACGGCCATTGGTATGATCCCACCCACCCAGGTGACCGTGATGATTCTTGCGGTGCTTGTCTCCACAGGAATCATGGCACTGACAGTGAATCCTGTGAGCCGGTTTGTGGAAAAACACCCCGGTGTCAAGATTCTCGCGCTCTCCTTCTTGTTGCTTATCGGGTTCAACCTAGTGATCGAGGGCTTTCACTTCGAGATTCCTCAGGGCTATGTCTACTTCTCCATGGGATTCTCGGTGTTTGTCCAGGTGCTTAATATCCGTGCGACTTCTGATAAGAAGAATAAGTCTGTGGAGCTTATCGAGCCTCGGCTATAATATAAACTATGGACAGCCTGACACCCGCTCACTTTATCCTGCCACTGACGGTGCTCGTGCTCGTCTGTTGGACCTTGCGCGGGTTTTTCCAGCTTAAAGAAGCGCAGGAGAAGCCTGGGCTGACACAGGAGCCCATGGAGCGACTGGACTACTTGCTCGCGGCAACTCTGGCCATGAGCTTCTTCTGCGTAATACTCGTTCGGCTGGACTTCCCTGCTAAAGCTGTCTTTGATGAGTGCTACCACTCCCGTACTGGGATGCAGTATCTTCTTGGGCAGAACCCGATGGAGTGGACCCACCCGCCGCTGGCAAAACTGGTTATCGCCGGGGGGCTGAAGCTCTTCGGAGGGAGCTTCAATCCCGTTGAGGGGATCTACAAGCCGGACATGGGTTTTTCGCATGCCGCGGCGTTTGGCTGGCGTTTTGGCAGCGCGGTCTTTGGAGCGCTCTCCGTGTTGCTGATGTTTTTTCTCGCACGGGCACTCACGGGCAACCGGCTTGCGGCGCTATTGGCGACGGGAATGCTGGCGCTCGATGGGGTGTTCTTTGTCCAGAGCCGCATGGCGATGACCAATATCTACACGGTCTGCTTTATTCTGCTGGCGGCACTACTGGCCTGGACTTACAAAACCAAGCGAAACCCTCTGTGGCTACCCGTGCTGGGAGTGGCGCTGGGGCTGGCAATTGCGACGCGCTGGACGACACTCTATGCCTTTGGGCTGATCGCGCTCTGGCTGCTCGCACACGACCTGCCTCGTGTTGCGAACTACCCGAAGGTGCTGGCGCTGGCCGGGCTGGGCGTGGCGGTGCTGGGGGCGCTTTTTTTGCAGCTGCGCCGCTTCTACACTGCCGATACCGCCTACCCTGAGCAGCAGCGAGTGATTCTATCGGGACTTCTGTGGTGGCTGATCGGCGGAGTGCTTCTTTACGTGCTGGCCTATGCTGCTCTGCGGTGGAGCGAGCGGCGCTCAGACTGGGCGGCGCAGCTTGCGCTACCTGGCTGGTACCTGCTCTCGTTTATCGGCATTCCCGTCGCGCTCTACCTACTCTCCTATATTCCCTACATGCGCCAGAACCATGATCTATTCAAGGTCTTCACCGAGCAGCGCGTGATGTGGGACTACCACGCGGGGATGAAAGAGACGCACCCGTACAGCTCGCCCTGGTGGTCCTGGCCGCTGGTGCTGCGCCCTACCTGGTACGAGTACAGCAAAGTGGGGCCGGGCGACAATCGCATTGTCGGGATTTTATGTGTGGGCAATGTCTTTGTCTGGTGGGCGAGCATTCCCGCGCTTGCTTTCGCCACTTGGCGGGCGTGGAAAGACAAGCACGGAGGGCTGGGGTTTGCCGCACTGCTCGGGCTAGGGCTCTGGCTGGCGTGGGCGATCCAGCCGCGTTCGCTGATCTTTCTGCACTACTTCTTCGAGGCACTGCCGTTTGCGTGTATCGCGCTGGGGCACTTTGGTGCACGGCTCTGGACCAGTCGCGATGAAGACTCGCGCTACATCGCGGCGGGCTACGGTGTCCTGATCCTCTTCTGGTTCGGCTTCTTCTACCCCTTGCTCTCCGGCCTGCCCATCCCCGATCCTTACGTTCAGATGCACATTTGGCTCGGAAAGCTCTGGCGCTAAAATAATATTTATAGATTTTCTTGACATATTCAAAACATACAGATAAAATTCTAATGTCACTCGTAAAGTTGACTTCTCGTAGATAGTGGCCAGTCGTATTCGAAAGTTCGTGGCGACTGCCCCCGTGTTTGTGGCGACTGCCCCCGTGTTCGTGGTTTAGGAGATAATGTTATGTTGAACAGAGTATTAGCCTTAGCGGCTGTTTTGACGCTTTCGTGTTCTGGTGTTTGGTCTCAGGCGACCCCTCCGGGCGGTGAAGGTGGAGGTTCTGGCTCAGGAGGTGGCTCCAGTTCCGGTGGCGGAAGCACCCTTCCCTTTGGCGGCAACTTTATTGCCATTCAAGTGTATGGCTATGGAGATAATTTGTTTGATCGTATCTTAGCTGAAAATATTCATGGGGACTATCAAATTCCAGCTCAGTTTAATGGTTCCGCGCCTGTTGGAATGCCTAATCCCCCTAAAATCACCGTGCCTCATGCTACCTATGATATAGGTCTGCAATTCTTAACTAGATATTCACATGAAACACCAAATGCGCCAGTTGGTATCCCGATTGGGCCTTTTCATCCTCTTTATTCAGGACAAGGTGCAACGGGTTATTGGAATGGCACCGATCCGGGTTGGACTGTTTTACCTGATCCTATGAATCCCGGAGGAACTTTGCAGGCAGGAGGATATTTCTTGAATCCAGTGCAGATAGAAGTGAATTTAGCAAACTACTATGCAGTAGGTACTCAGCAACCCTATCGATATGAGTATAAATGTATTTGGCGTTATATTACGCAAGTGCCTGTTGGTGATAATAGTGGGGTGACTAATTCTACGATTAACACTAGCATATATGAAGGAGTAACGTCTCTTAGTCGTAATAGGTATTGAGAATACCATAAAGCTTGTTGTTAGAAGTAAATTCTGACAACAAGCTTTTCTTATAAAAAAGAGCGTGAGTGTTTTATGTGTATGTCCTATATTTATAATTATCCACAAAGTGATTATCTGTATGTGAAGACTAATGCGAATTTTAAAGGTGATTTGGGTGTTTTTCTTAAAGAGATTTCTACAAATAATAAAATAATATTAAGATGTGATAAAAATGTTTTTAATCAAAGGGTAAATATATTTTTTGATTCGATTGATTTCAAATCAGTCATGACTATTTTAATTGAAATATTAAATCACAATTCAAAAAATAAATCAGGTTATGTTTGGGAAGAGTATAAAGATGAAGCTAGGAGAGTGACTACTTATACACTCAAGAAATTGAATCGTGCTTTTAACGAAGAAAAAGAAGAGCTAGATTTTCCCGAAAAGCAAATCTTAAAAATATTAAAAACATGTCGCGACAATATAAAAAAACCTGCGCTTTTCAATAGAGGGAATCTATATTTTTCGAAGGATGATCCACTTGGTAAGCTATTATCGGAAATGAGTGATTCTCAGATAGAATCTCTTGTCAGGAGTGGAAATATAAGCTTGGATGGGAAAGTCAGTGATGCTGACATTCAGTTGTATCATCGTGACTGGGTTGAGAAAAATAAAAATAATCAAATAATTTATGGCGAGAATATACCGAAAAATGGGCCTTATGAAAAACCAATGTTTCGTTTGAGGTCAATAGATGACCAAACAAAAAAAGCTTTGTTTATTTACGGAGCATATAGTTCTAATAATTCAGGTTCGGTTATTGATCCATATCAGTATTCGGATAGAGAGTCGCCGAACTCTGGGGTGATGCCTGAAGGAATCCAGAAAATTTCGGATGATCGAATTATTGATCTCACTCCTTTCTTGGATGCTAAAGATATATCAGAAGAAATGAAATCTGATCTAAGCTTTATTTTGAAGTGTTTGCACAAAGCATCAGGGATTAATCTTGTGCATGAAAATTTCGTTTACAATGATCTAATGGGACTCCATCAAGGAAAAGGCATAAGAATTAGAAAGGGTAAACTAAAAGATATTTTCTATGAGATTTGGAATAACTATGGTTATAAATGTATTCTGAAAGATGACGTCTATTATCTGTGGAGTCCAACATGGGCATTTAATCGCAGATCAGATATTAGTGATGAAATCATAACTTCCTTGAAAAAAGAAAAGGACCGTAAGCAAGGTTTTGATGCTTTAGATTGGATGAATATTGGCTCCCGATTAAATCGGTACCAAATCCAATATGCGCTGTCGATAGCACTGAAACTTGGTTTTATGGAAAGTGGAAATACTTTGCGGGCATCTCTGGAATCTCTTTTTTTTGTGAGTGCTTTGCCGGATTATCTAAAAAAGAGCCTGCTGGATGGGGTGACGGTCTGGTGGCAAAATATACCGGCGGACTACCGCTTGAAGTTGAACCTGGAAGTGATGAACGAGCTTGACTACAACCGTCCGCCCATCTCCTATGATAAGTTTAGCCTGATGACTGCACAGGGAGAAATCTCTTTGTCAAAAAGGATCGTCGGAGCGCAGACCGTCGAGAATGTTACCTTGAATTTGCAAGATGCTTCAGGGAAGTTCCTGTTCTATGGGAGCTTCCAAGGGCTTTATACCAAGCCTGTGGCGGCGAAGCCTGCGGCACGACCTCTTCCAAAACGGCGCTGAGGTTCCGCTCGCAAGTAGCGTATAATCTCGTTAATGTTACTGCTCTTTTTGCTCTCAACGCTTGGGGTGCTGGCGCTGGTGGGGGTTTTCGCACGGCACTGGACACTCGGCGAGCGGCTGGCGGCGGCGGTTCCGCTGGGAAACTTACTCCTAGGATTGCTCGGCCTGGCGCTGGCATCGGGGTTTGGGATGACTCCCGTGGCGCTGGGGCTGGCGACCGTGCTGAGTTTTTCACCCGCGCTGGTCTGGCTGCGGCTGGGGCCACGGCGGCGGCTCCTGCGCGTGGCAAGCGTGAGCCTGAGCCGGGTGGGAAATCAGCTACGAAAGCCGGGTAAGAGCGCTGTGGCTTTGACGCTCTGGTACACCGTGCTCTTTGCGTTTCTGCTGCGCTTCTTCTGGGGCGCGTGCTACGCTGACGCCGACGGGGCGATCTGGACACTCAATGTCGCGAATCTAGGCGACCTGCCGCTGCATATCGGGATTGTGAAGGGGTTCGCCGTGGGAGGGAACTTCCCACCAGAGCACCCCGCGCTGGAGGGCGCGAAGCTCACCTATCCCTTTATTGTTGACTTCACAGCGGCGCTCTTTGTGAAAGCGGGGGCGAGTGTTCCCAGTGCCTTTTTCTTTCAGAATGCCACGCTGATCGCCTGCACGCTCTACTGGCTCTGGCGGCTCACACGGCTCTTCACTCGGGATGCGCTGGCGGCGCATCTTGCCCTGCCCCTGGCGCTGTTCTGCGGTGGCTGGGGATTTCTCTACTTTGGTGGAGACTGGCAGGCGGCCTCGGGCAAGGGGCTGGGGGAGTTTCTCCTCGACCTGCCCAAGAGCTACACCAACGATGCGGAGCGGAGCCTGCGCTGGGGCAATATGCTCTGTGTTCTGCTCGGGACGCAGCGGAGTATTGTTCTGGGAATGCCCCTCGCGCTGACGGTGGTTCGGCTCTGGTGGGATGGGAAGCGGCGGGGGATGTGGCTGGCGGGACTGCTGGTCGGGCTGCTGCCACTGGGGCATATTCACACCTTTGCATCGCTGGCGGGAGTCGCGGTGCTGCAAGCGCTGGGAGCCGTGCGGTATTCAGGATTTAAAGTCGCTCTGAGCCGCTGGTTGCCGTTTTTTGCGCTTCTGGCGCTAGGTGCGGCAGCCTCGCTGGCCTACATGCTGCTGGGAAGCGCCACCCACACCGAGAACTTCCGCCGCTTCGCCCTCGGCTGGGACGGTGGCGCGACCGATGTTCTGGGCTGGGCGCGGTTCTGGCTGTTCAACACGGGGCCGTTTATCCCGCTGCTCGTGCTGGCCGCAAGCCGTGCCCCGCGCCGCTTGCTCTTGTTCTACCTGCCGTTTCTGGTCTGCTTCTTTGGTCCCAATATAGTGCAGATGGCACCGTGGATCTGGGACAACTTAAAAGTGCTAATCTACTGGTACCTGCTGAGTGTCCCCCTGGTCGCTGGGCTTCTCGCAAGCTGGCTGAAAACGCCGGGGCTGCGTGTCTGGGCACCGTTTGTTCTGCTCTGCTGCATCACGGCAGGGGCAATTGACGCCTGGCACGTGGCGACGGGCAGTGGCAAGCAACAGATCTTCTCACCGCAGGAGCAGCGCTTTGGGGACGCGATCCTCGCGGCCACCCCTCCCCACGCCCGGATCCTGACCGCGCCTGCCTACATCCACCCGGTCTACTGGGCAGGGCGACGGATGTGGCTGGGCTATCCTGGCTGGCTCGCGTCGCACGGCCTGGTCTACAAGTACCGAGAAGACGCGATGCTGGCGATCTACACAGCCGCCTCGCCGCCCGAAGCTGAGGCACTTCTCAAAAAATACGAGATTGACTACGTGGCAGTCACCCCCCGCGAGCGCGGCGACATTCCCAGCCATAGTGATAACAGCAAACGCCTCCCACTCGACGAAAATTTCTTCCGCCAGCGCTATCCTGTCGCCGCTCAGCAAGGTGAGTACCTGCTCTATAAAATTCGGTGAAATAGTCTCCCTTGTGATACGATATATGCCGAGGTTTTTCGATGTCACAGACCACAACAAGAGAAAAAAACGAGAAAGCGGAGCCGTTGACGAACGAGACGCCACACCCGCTTGCTTCGCTTATTGGTGCCTGGAAAGATACGGAGAAGCTGAAGACACTGATGGAGCGCGTTGAAGCTTACCGACATGAGGTTGAGGTAAAAGAGCGTGGCGCGAAAGGGTAGCCACTACCTTCTGGACACCAATATTGTCCGAGCTATTTTAGCGGGTGATCCCAACGTAGCCCAAAATGTTCTGGCAACTCCCGCCGAGAACCTCTTCTTGAGCGCTGTTGCGGTGGAAGAGATGACCCGAGGGCGTTTAGCGGAGCTCAACGATGCCCGTGAAGGCAAGAGCAAGATCGGCATTACACTCGCCTATGAGTGGTTTCTGGAGACGCTTCACTTAGTACACCGCTTCCAGATTCTCAACTACACGGATGCAGATGAAGCGCAGTTCAAGCAGTTCCCCGCCTCGGTAAAGCGCATTGGGCGACAGGACTGCCGGATTGCCGCGCAGGCACTCAATCACGGCCTCGTTGTCATCACGCGCAATACCGCCCACTTCACCCAAGTCCCTGGCCTGCTCTGTGAAGACTGGACTCTGCTCCATGAGCCAGAGTGAGCAGCAACTAACCTCTGAAGAGCGCGAAGCACTTCCCGGCTTTGCCGCTCCCATCCCACGCCGGGTGCAAAAGAAGGCAGACGAACGCCACAATCCTTGGGGATGGTTGCAGGGTAACAAACCGTTCTTCTTGCTGGTGTTTCGTGTTGCCTGTGCCTTTGGAGTGCTCTCTTTCTTTTTGGGCAATTTTCTAGGCATAGTAGTTTGGTTGACGGGGTGCTTCGTACTTGGAGTAGGTTTTGCAATCCTGATTCTGCCACAGAGTCTTCAAGGACATTTTTGGCATCGGGCTCTGGCGAGGACTGGGATTGCAGTTATGGGGGTTGTTACAGAGCGGGATGGCGTGAAGGAGATCAGACGTGGGCCGGGACTGGTTGAGGTGATCTACTTCACCCATGCCTATCAATTTCAAACGCAGGCAGGTGAGACAGTGACTGGGGTGTGGTCAGGTCAACTAAAAAAGGTTCAGGTAGGTGACCCCATCTTGATCGTCTATCACCCGAGGAATCCGCGAAAGCATCTACTGTTTCGGGATCTCAATTTTGAACCTATCGCACCAGAAATCTGTTAAACTATCTTCAAATCGCAACCTAACTCTGAGGAGCTTTTGTCATGTCTGCACCGCCGCGTGATCTGAATACCCATCACCTGTTTACCTCGCCCGCCACTTGTGCGGTGTGGGAAGCCCGCGCTAAAGAAATTCGGGAGCGGATTTTGTTCTCGTGTGGGCTCTGGCCACTGCCGAAGAAGACGCCGCTAAAACCCAAGGTCACCAGTACGGTGGAGCTGGCGGATATGACCATTGAGAACGTGGCGCTGGAGACCTTCCCGGGGTTCTGGCTCTGCGGGAGCCTGTACAAGCCGAAGGGGGCGGGGCCCTTTCCGGCGATTGCCAATATGCATGGGCACTGGGATCAGGGGCGGTTGCAGCGCGAGGCTGATGTGCCAAAAGCGCCTCCTGCACCGGGTGCGCGTGGGGCGGGGAAAGCTGATCTTGTGAATCTGGCGGCCAGTTTAGCGCGGCAGGGCTTTGTGGTCTTTGCGTATGACATGCTAGGCTACAACGACACCGACCAGTTTGTGCACCGAAAGCTCGGTGCGAGCCTGGATCAGTGGCTCTGGGGTGTGAGTGAGCTAGGCGTGCAGACCTGGAATAGTATTCGAGTTCTGGATTATTTACAGTCATTGCCATTTGTCGATAAGAAAAAACTGGGGGCAACGGGGGCATCGGGCGGCGGCTCTCAGACATTTTTACTTGCTGCAATAGACGACCGAGTGCAAGTGAGTGTGCCGGTGAACATGGTCTCTTCCACCATGCAGGGGGGCTGCAACTGTGAGAACGCGCCGGGCCTGCGGGTGGGGACGGATAACGTGGAGGTAGCATCGGTGTTTGCCCCCAAGCCGCAGCTCTTTGTCTCGTGCACGGGCGACTGGACCAGCAAAGTGCCGCTTGAGGAAGGCCCGGCGGCTAAGAAAGTCTACGAGCTGTACGGGAAGCCAGAGAACTTGCAGTGGGTGCAGTTTAACTACGGCCACAACTACAATGTCGAGAGCCGCGAGGCGATGTATGCGTTCTTCAAGAAGCATCTACGCGGCGAGACGGGCGAGCGCGAGAGGCCACTGGAGCTCGACCCCAAACAGCTCCGGGTAAAGCGCCCGGCGGGCAAGAGCGACACGGAGCTGCTCGCTGACCTGAAGCGCGAGAGAGTCGAGACTATCTTGGCTTTGCGCCAGAAGAACGACAAGAAGTCGCGTGAGCTACTCCGAAAAGGACTTGCTATTGCGTTGGCGGTGGACGTGCCGACAGGAAAGGGCACGAACGGACGCGCAGACTGGATTAAAATCGCGGCATCGCCGCTTGACCACGATCAAAAGGCGCTCTGGAAAGACTTTTTCTCGTGCTACAACCGCACCCCGCTGGGTGAGCAGATACAGACCGTCCTGAAGAACATGGTGGAGGCAAACCGGGCAGGTGTCGGGAGCATCACGCTGATCGGAGGGCTCGAGGTACTGCTGGCCCGTGCGGTTGCACCTGAGTTCTGCCCGGGGCCGACGGTTGTGGATATGCAAGGCTTTGCTGCCGACGACGACGCGGCGTATCTTGAGCGGGCCTACGTGCCGGGCTTGCGTGGGATTGGCGGACTGCACACGGCGGCGCTTCTCGCCGTAGGTAAGCCGTTGCTCTTGCACAACACGCAGCGAAAGTTCCGCGTCGAGAATATTGCCTGCCGCCTGGAGCCCGAGAAGCTCAGTGAGGATGAAATCCGCACGTGGCTCAAAAGCGTCGGGTAAACTGGGCGTGATCACTTGACCAATGGGCTAAAGCATGATACTTTGTCTGCGAAGTTCTTTGTAAGGCAAAGTGAATCTTATGACCACACTGGCTACTCGACCCATCAACATGTCTACCGCGCCCGCTCAACCACTCCCCTACGACCCGGATCCGGAGCGCCTGCCTCGGCATGTCGCGATTATCTGTGATGGCAACGGGCGCTGGGCCAAAGACCGAGGGCTGCCGCGCCTCTCCGGGCACTGGCAGGGCTACCAGAGTGTCCGTGAGGTCGTGCGGGCTGCCTCAGACATGCGGCTTGAGGCGCTGACCCTCTATGCCTTCTCCACCGAGAACTGGCGTCGCCCCCAGGCCGAGACCGATGGCCTCATGCGGCTCTTTGTGGAGGGTGCCCGCCGCGAGCTCAAGGAGCTCCACGAGAACAATGTCCAGATGCGCTTCTCTGGGCGGCTTGAGGCGCTCCCGGCGGACCTGAGAAAAGAGCTGGATCGGCACTGCGAAGTCACCCGCGCCAACACGGGCCTTGTGCTCAATATCTGCCTGAACTACGGTGGGCGTGCCGAGATCGTGAACGCGGCGCGGCGTCTGGCGGAGAAAGTCGCGGCGGGGGAAATCACGCCCGACGAGATTACAGACACGCTCTTTGAGCAGGAGCTCTATACCGCCGGAATGCCCGACCCGGACTTACTCATCCGCCCCGCAGGGGATCTGCGCATCTCCAACTATCTTTTGTGGCAGATTGCCTACGCCGAGATTTACTTCACCCCCGTCCGCTGGCCGGACTTCCGCAAGCCCCATCTTGAAGAAGCCATCGCCGAGTTCCAGCGCCGCGAGCGCCGTTTTGGTGGGCTGAAATAGCGCCGCAGCGTCGCCGCCCCATGGAATGGGGCGTCTGCAGTGGCTTCGTTCCTCAGCCGCAAAGCCCGTGCCGGGCTACCGAACCTATCTCCTCAGCCCGTTCCGGGCTTCGCAGCCGCCGATTTCAACGCTTGTTGTGAATTACGTTTTCGCTGTGCCGTCACCGTTCGAGGGATTAAAATCCCTCGCTACAAACGCCTTCGGCGCGTCCTCCGGACGGGGAAAACGAAAGCAAAATGGACGAATGAGGCAGGCAAACACGTTCTCTTATCCGAAGGATCGCTTCTCTTGTCCGAAGGACATCGGCGGAGCCGACCCGCAGCGAGGGATTTTAATCCC
>JANNDD010000040.1:0-1060 GCA_031387365.1 Armatimonas sp.
CGCAAGATGGCCGTGGACTTCACGCCGTCGGTGGTGGAGACGGAGGAGACATCCACGGCGCCGCCTCACCGCAGCCAGGGCCAGCGCAGCCAGAACCAGCAGCCACGGCAGTTCCCGCATCCCAAGTCGCTGGGAGCCTCGTCGGGCTACGGAAGCAACCGCTCCGCCGGGAGCCGCAACTTTGGTGGTGGTCGGCGCGGGTACTAATTCGGCAACAAGAACAGCCGTCCCACGGCATCGCCGAGGGAGAGCTGAAGGCCGGGCATGTTGGGGCTCTCGTCGCGGACGAGAGCCTCTTTTCCTGTGACTTTATCTACCTCACGGACGCTTTCGAGAGGCGCATCAAAGACCACGGTCGGCCAGGCGGAATAGGCGAAGCGGTAGTTCTGCAAAAGCACCGCGCGGCGGCCGTCTTTGTGGCGAAACGCTCCAACCAAGTAGTCGCCGGGGGGATCTTCCGGGGCACGCTTGAGATCCAGAAGCCCGGAGCCACGGAGCACCTCGGCGGGGTTGTCGGTGGGCTTGACACGATAGACTCCCGTACTGGTGAGCTGCATCAGGGTCGGGCCAAGGGCGCGTAGCTCAGCGTTGAGGCGCTGGGCTTGGGCGTAGTGGCGGGTCTTGGTGCCGTCCATGGCAATGATCGCACCGCCTTTGGGAAACTCCGCGCCGCCGGGCGTGAAGTAACAAAAATACAAAACGCCCTTTGCGCCGTACGCCAGCGATGCGTAGATCTGCCAGCGGAGCTGCGACTCGGTGGGGTCAGTGTGGGGGCCGTAGGGCATCGAGTTAAAGAAATTCCAAAACGGAATTCTAGCCACCAGTGACTGCTCACGCATCACCGCTAAGTTCCCGCAGTAGCGATCTCGGCCATCGCGATCCGGGTGAAAGATGGGGTAGTGATCCATCGAGAGAACACCAGGCTTGACCTGCTCGATGAATTGCTTGACATGAGTGAGATAGTCCGGAGAGCCAAGCTGCGCGGGGCTGGCATAGTCGGGAAAAAGATTGACATAGGCGAGCTTTCCCGGATGTAGCCGCTCAATCGCCTCAGCCCGTA
>JANNDD010000069.1:0-5435 GCA_031387365.1 Armatimonas sp.
CACGGGCTCCAGGGTGATCTTACTCGCGCCCTTGAGCTCCTCCATAAGCTGCGGTGCGCGCTGCATCCCGACCACCCCCACTTTGATGGTCTCACTGCGGCCCTCTTTTGCCTGTTTCTGCGCCATCGTACCCACTAGTGCCAGGATGAGCGGAGTGATGAGCAGCGGACTGGCAATCACATTAAAACGCGTCCGGGAGTCGGAGAAGATCTCCTTGAACTCTTTCTTAAAAACAACACGCCACATGGCCTAGTTCTCCTCCACACCAATCAGCCGCAGAAAGACGGTCTCGAAAAACTCCGCACCCGCCCGCTCCCGTAGCTCAGCGAGCGTGCCGACTGCCGCCACTTTACCGTCGTAGATAATGGCAATTCGGTCACAGAGCGCCTCGACCTCGCTCATGATATGAGTCGAAAAAACCACGCACTTGCCTTGCTCTTTGCAGCGCCGGATGTAGCGCACCACGGTTCGCGCCGCCATCAGATCCAGCCCACTGGTCGGCTCGTCGAAGAAGACCACCGGCGGGTCGTGCAGCACCGAGCGGGCGATGGAGACGCGCTGTTTCTGCCCCGTGGAGAGCTTGTCGCAGCGGCCATCCAGAAAATCCGCCATGTCCAGCTCAGCGCTCAGCTCCCGGATGCGCGCGTCAATCTTCTCAGGTGCCATACCATAGAGCGCTCCAAAGTAGCGCAGGGTATCGCGCCCCGTGAGACGCTCATAGAGTCCCGCGGAGCCCGTCAGATAGCCAATCTGGGCGCGTACTTTCTCAGGCTCACGGACAATATCATAGCCGCCGACAGTGGCTGTGCCCGAGGTGGGCGTCAGAATGGTGGCGAGCATTCGCAGCAGTGTGGTCTTTCCCGCACCGTTAGGGCCGAGCACCCCGAAGATCTCGCCGGACTGGGCATCGAGCGAGACTTCCTGAACCGCATGCACCTCACCGCGCTTCTTGTCGGTGAAGGTCTTGCACAAACTTTGAATGTGGATCATTATTCTTTTGGCTTTGCAAAACTCGCATCGTCCACCGTCGTATTGACCTTGAGCTCGCTGAACTGGATAATCACCTCGGCTTGCCCAACGAGCTGCCGGGTTTTGAAAGGAATCTTGACTCCATTAACGGTTCGGTAATCGGAGAGATACGACTCCACCGCGATCTTGCCCTGAGGGCTCTCGACAACCTGATCACTGCGCACTTGAAGCCCCGTCTTGACATCAAAATACTGGGTCTCCGGGTTGCCTGACTTGGGTGTGAGCTTCACTTTGTAGGCGGGTGCTCCATTGACCTTCACCGTTCCCGACAAGACCGCGCTGGCGTAGACACCCTTCCACTGTGCCGGGCGCAGCGAGAGCGATGACTGTGCCTTGAGCGCGGCAAGCTCTGCCCCCCCTAAAACGCGCAGACCGGAGAACGGGTCTTTGGACCAGCCGATCGCTCCATCAAAGCCACTGCTCGACTCTCCCACTCCTTTAATATTCTGCTTCATCGCGAACTGATTCGGCGCTTTTGCAAACACTTCCACCATTCCTGTGATGCTCTGTGCAGGGATCGAGATTGTCCCTTTGGCCGTGAAGTTTTGGACTTTCAGCCACGCGGCTCCGCCAATCGAGGCAACGTACTTGTCCATAAGAGAAGCCCCGGTTGGCTTGGGTGCCTGCGCCATAACCGAGGTGATGCAGAGTGCGGTAAGCAGTAAAAATCCGTAGCGATTCATCTATTTTTTCTCCGTTTGAGTTCGAAAGTAAGCCAGGGCCGCCGCGATATCCGGGTCGCCCAGCTGGCGCAGTGACGATTGCGTAAGAGGGACGGCAATATCAGGGATCACTCCCTTGCCCTCCAGAAGTACCCCTCGGGGGGTTTTGAAGTCCGCGAAGGCATACTGGAGCCGCACACCACCGGGGAGCGTGTCCACGGCGGAGGGCAACACCATGCCTGCAGTCTTGCGCCCAATCACCACCGCGCGTTTTAGCTCCTGTAAGCCGCCCGCTAAGATCTCCGAGCACGATGCCGAGAGTTCATCGGTGAGCACCACCACCGGCCCCGCATAGCGTGGTGCTTGGGGGAGTATGGGAAACTGAACCGTTGCCCGGCGCATCGTCATGGTTCCCAGCGTGCCAGGCTTCTGGCTCAGCATCCCCGCAATCGCGTAGGTCACGGGGCCTAGTCCACCCGGGTTTCCGCGCAGGTCAATAATCATACCTGAGGCATCGGCCACTTCCTTGAAAGCTTTCCGCAGATCGTCCATCAGCAGAGCCGTGAACAGCGAGAAACGCACGTAGCCGATATTGTTCTCCAGCCGCCGGGTCTCCAGCTCAGCCGGGAAAGGTGGGAAGCCGGGCAGAACATCATCGCGCTTCTTTGGCCCGACACCTAGAGTGAGTTCCACCTCGCGGACACTGCCATCGGGCTCACGCAGCCGTAGGGCTCGCTTCTGGCCTTCGTCGCCGCCCAGTGCACGCGTGAGAAGCACACGTGCCAGATAGCCCGCCGCCTTCTGCTCCGCCGTGAGCCGCGTAAGCACTTGCAAGAGCGGCTTGCCGTCCACGGCTTCAAGAATTGCGCCAGGCAGGATGCCCGCCGCCTGCCCCGCAGAGCTCGCGGCAACAGCAAGAACCATCGGCTGGTTATCAATGAGGCCCACGGTTAGCCCACTTGCACCCTCGCCTTTAACCGCTCTACCCACGGCCTCGCTCACGCTGTAGGCTTCCGGGGGCAAGATGGCGAAATGGCTCTGCTTAAGCTCCCCGATCAGCCGGGTGAGCAGCGTGTAAAACTCGGCATTGTTTTTGACTTTAGCAACCAGCGGCGTGTATTTTTTCTTCATCGCCGCCCAGCTCACCCCCCCAAAAGCCGTGTCGAAGTGAGTGGCATTGATACGGTTCCAGATTGCCTCAAAGACTTGCTGCCGTGTTTTGGGATCAAGTTCTTTTTGTGGTATTTTCATTTTTTAAATTAGCTTTTTGCGCTAGGAGTCTAGGCCACAAAGTAGGAGTCCAGGGCACAAAGAAAGTTGCTGAGACTCTTGGATTCTTTTCCTATTTTTGGAAAGCATCAAGAGAAAAAAGCGCCCGCGCAGGCGGGCGCTTCTGTGACGACGTCGTGTGACTACTTCTTGCCAGCGCCCAGCCCGCGGACGAAGCCGATACAGGCGGCGACATCTTCCAGAGGACCGTCGCCATTGATCTCGTATTCGATTGAGAGATGGCCCTGGTAGCCTTGGCTGCGGAACTCAGCAAGAATCGCGGGAATATTGCTGACTCCCGTGCCAAAGGGGACATCGTGGCCGTGGGGCTCGCCAAACTGGTTGAGATCTTTTAGGTGTGAGCCATGGATACGGCCCTTGAGGATCTTAATGGCATCCACGGGCTTGATGCCGCTACGCACCCAGTGTCCCGTATCGGCGCAGGAGCCGATGCGCGTGTCAAATGGAGACACCAGCTCTAAAACATACTTGGGATCCCAGACCTTGTAGTTAGGGTTCTTAGGCTGGCGCGGGTGGTTGTGAATCGCGAGGTAGAGGTCCATCTCCTTGAGAAATGGCTCCATTACCTTGAGCTCCGCAGCCCCGGACTCGGTGACAATTGTGCGGATGCCTAGCTTCTTGGCAAAAGTCGCGAGCTTGCGGGCATCGGCCTCGTTGGGGGCAAAGCCAGTGACCCCAAAGGCCACGGGCGTAATCCCGGCCTGCTTACACCAGTCCCTGACCTTGGCAATCTTCGCATCGGAGTTGTCGGGACCAAGCCCCTCGCCCCCCACTTCGAGCTTCTGCCCTGGGAAGAACTCAATCGTCTTGCCCCCGGCCTTTGCGGTGAGCGTAATCGCCTCCGCGACGGTGCGCTTATTGAATGTCCAGGCCTGGCAGCCAAGCCAGAAACCGCCGATCTTAGGCGCCGTTATGATGTTATTGGATTGAAAATGCATAAAAGTATCCATTCGTTGATGCAAGATAGAGCCGTCCGCCCAAAAGAGCAGGAGCGGCCATGAGAGAGCCGAGCTTGTAGTCCCAGACCTGTGTGCCTGTGCGTGTGCTCAGGGCGGTCAGGGTGGGATTATCACGGTAGGTGATGCTGCTCAGGTAGAGCAGCTCCCGTTTTTCGTCGAGCGCAGGCCGTGCCAGGGCGGAGCCAAGCACTTTGGTAGACCACTTCAGCTTGCCCGTGGTAGCGTCCAGCGCATAGACATTGCGGCGGTAACTGGAGACATAGAGTGTCTTACCAACTACCAGAGGGGAGCCGAACCAGTCCGGCCCTGTTTTTTCGTCGCCCACCCGAAAGCGCCAGCGACGCTCTCCGGTCTCGGCATCCAGAGCGACCACACCCGCGCCGTCCCCTGCGACATAGACCCGATTTCCGCTTAGCGCCGGAGTCCCCAGCGCCTTGCCGCCCACACTGGATCGCCAGATCTCCTGCCCCGTTGCCGCGTTGAGCCGGTAGACCGTGCTCTCACCGCAGACGAGGACACTACCGGGCGGCCCCAGGGTTGGTCCCGCATAGCCCAGAGAGCCATCGGGGCGGACAAACTTCCACTTAACAGTGCCTGTTACCAGCTCTAGTGCATAGATGTAGTTGTCCATGCACTCCACGATCAGGCGATCCCCAACCACAACGGGCGCCATTCGTACCGCGTTGCCCAGAGTCGCTTTCCAGGCCACCGCCCCGCTCTGCCGATCCAGTGCGTAGACCGTCCCCCGCTCTGAGCCCACGTAGACCCGCTTGGCATCCAAAGTCACCTCGGCTAGGGAGATCCCAATCTCCGTGGCCCAGTCCGTACGGCCCTCGCTATTAAAGCGATGCACCGCCGTCCCCCCAGCCACGAACACCCCTTCCTTGCCAATAGCCGCCGTGCCCTCCCCGCGCTTAACCGTGGTACGCCAGAGAAGTGTCGGTCGCCAGACTGCGGGCTCCGGCAGCGCAGTCGTTGTGCCCTGAAGAGAAGTAGGTGGCGTCTGTGTTGGGGCGGGGGTTGGTGTTGGGGTAGCCAGCTTAGGCGTGGTCACAAGCGGCTTCTTGCCGGGAATCGGCGTAAACTGTCCCAGTGCGAGCAGTGCCAGTAACATCATAAAGCTTCCTCCAGAATCTCTCGAATCTCAATCCGACGACCTGTCTCCGCGGAGCGAATCACGGCCTTACAGACCGCTACATCGGTGCGCCCCACAGTGACGGGAACAAGAGGAGGGCGGCCCCTTCGCACGCAATCCAGAAACGCGACATGCTGATCAAATTGCCCACCCTTGCCACGCACGGCTCCCGCCCCGATGGCCGCGCGACCGAAGTTCCCATGGATATTCGTGTGCAGTACGTGGCCCTCGTAGTAGGGCCGTGCATTTCCCTCAATGCGTGCGCCCTCAGTGCCGTGGATCATGACACTGCCCTCGGAGCCGTAGAGCTGGAAGCAGGTTCCCTCCGCGTTCCACGCGGACTCAAAGACCCCAATCGTG